>JBMSPY010000345.1:0-2596 GCA_049423005.1 Cyclobacteriaceae bacterium | reverse complement strand
CCCGTTAAAAAGCGGACATCCGTTCCGGTGATTTCAGATGCAAACACCGAAATATCAGGATTGTGACCGACTAAAATAAGGGTATTCACGCTCAAAAATTTTTTTACCGCTTCTTCATAAGGCCTAATTCCCCCGTAATAAATGTTTGTATCTGTCTCAGGTGTCTGATTCCATCTTTTTGCTAGAATGGAAGCGGTTTGTTGTGTGCGGACCGCATGACTGCAGACAATCTTAGGCGTAGTCGCTATTTCAGCGGATAATCGATCACTTAATTGCTCTATCTGTCTGATTCCCAATTCGCTGAGCTCACGCGCGGAATCGCCACCAGGAAATTTTGCGGGATTACTTTCTCCATGCCTGACTAAAAAAAGTTTTAACATTTCTTCCTGTTGGTTTTCAGACGAATGGGGTACAAAGACAGAGTTAAAAGTAATGGTCAAAATTGGTTTTTTAAAAATTTACTGATATTTGGCGCTGCAGAAAGAAGAGGTGATGTCAAAAAATCTAGTCATAGTAGAGTCTCCAGCGAAAGCAAAGACCATCGAAGGTTACCTTGGAAAAGAGTACAAGGTGGCTTCCAGCTTTGGACACGTGCGTGACCTTCCAAGAGGAAATAACGCCATCGATGTGGAGAATGACTATGAACCAACTTATGAAGTTAGTGCCGATAAAAAAGAGGTCATTCAAAAGCTGCGCAAGCTGGCTGAAGATGCCGAGACTGTCTTTCTGGCGAGTGACGATGACCGTGAAGGAGAAGCTATCTCCTGGCATCTGAAAGAGGTTCTTGATTTAGATGATGCAAAAACCCGTCGCATCGTTTTTACAGAGATCACCAAGAATGCCATTAAAAATGCCATTCAAACTCCTCGAGGAATTGATATTGATTTGGTGAATGCGCAGCAGGCCCGTCGGGTCCTTGATCGCCTGGTTGGTTTTGAGCTTTCACCGATTCTTTGGAAAAAAATTAAAACTGGATTGTCTGCTGGACGGGTTCAATCCGTTGCAGTTCGACTAATCGTTGACCGTGAACGCGAGATTGATAAATTTCAAGCCAAGTCAGCTTTCCGTGTTACGGCCCGCTTTGACGTAGGTAAAGGAAAATCGCTCGTTGCTGAGTTGTCCGAGCGTTTCGATACGGAGAAGGAAGCTATGGATTTCCTGAATTCCTGCGTTGGAGCTACGTATTCTATTAAGGACCTTCAGAGTAAACCTGCCAAAAAATCGCCATCACCTCCTTTTACAACCTCTACACTTCAACAAGAGGCTGGAAGGAAGTTAAGTTTCTCAGTCTCTCAGACCATGATGGTGGCTCAGAAGCTGTACGAGGCTGGAAAAATCTCTTACATGCGTACCGATAGTGTCAACCTCTCGGATGAGGCGATTTCCGGTGCTACCCAGCAGATAACATCCGCCTATGGAAAGAATTATGTCCATACGCGTCGCTTTAAAACTAAATCCAGTGGCGCACAGGAAGCCCATGAGGCCATTCGACCAACGGATTTTTCGGTACTCGATCCAGGTATGGATCGCAATGCCCAGCGCTTGTATGAATTAATCTGGAAGCGTGCTATCGCATCTCAAATGGCCGATGCGGAATTGGAGCGTACAACAGCTACGGTAGGTATCAGTACCAACAACAAGGTTCTTACGGCAACCGGAGAGATGGTGCGTTTCGACGGTTTTTTGAAAGTGTACATGGAGTCTAAGGACGACGACGATGCTTCAGAAGAAGAGGAGGACAGCAAAGTATTGCCTCCGCTGAACATTGGCCAGGTTCTTCCGCTGACAAATATGGATGCGGTTCAAACCTTCTCACGTCAGCCTTCCCGTTACACGGAAGCCAGTTTGGTAAAGAAACTCGAGGAGTTGGGTATTGGTAGACCATCTACCTACGCGCCAACCATTTCTACTGTCCAAAAGCGTGGTTATGTCGTTAAGGAAAACCGCGACGGTAGGGATCGCTCGTATACGGTGCTAACGCTGGCTTCAGACGACATTACCAAACGCACGGACACAGAAATTACAGGTGCTGAAAAAGCCAAATTATTTCCGACCAACATAGCGATGATTGTGAATGATTTTCTGGTGGAGCATTTCCCGGACATCACCAACTTTTCTTTTACTGCGGAAATTGAGGAAGAATTCGACAAAATTGCTGCAGGTAAGTTGCAATGGAAACGGATGATCGATCGGTTTTATAAGCCATTCCATAAAACGGTTTCTGTTACTGAAAAATTAGAACGCTCCTCTGTACAGAATAAGAGTCGGGAGCTAGGAAAAGATCCGGTCACTGGAAAAAATATCTACGCCAAACTCGGACGGTTCGGAGCCTACGTGCAAATTGGCGAGAACCCCGAGGAGGGAAGTACCGAAAAGCCACGGTTCGCCAGCTTGCGCAACGGACAATTTTTGGAAAATGTTACTCTTGAAGATGCTTTGGAACTTTTCAAATTGCCCCGTCAGGTTGGTGATTTTGAAGAAAAGCCTGTAGTTGTAAACATCGGAAGATTCGGACCTTATGTCCTTCACGACAAAAAGTTTGTCAGCATACCGAAAGGGGAAGACCCTTATTCAATTAGCTATGAACGTGCTGTTG
>JBMSPY010000344.1:0-2603 GCA_049423005.1 Cyclobacteriaceae bacterium | reverse complement strand
CGGTATCAACGAATCCAAACCAAACGAGTTTTACAATCAGATTGTTAAGGTTGATATCCAGACAGGATTGTCGACGGTATGGTTTAGTGCGGATTGCTATCCTGGAGAACCTGTCTTTATTCCGCACCCGAACCGTAATTCGGAGGATCATGGAGTTTTGCTTAGTGTGGTTTTGAATGCGCATACTGGCAAATCCTTTCTTCTGCTGCTGAATTCGGCAGACCTCACGGAGATGGCCCGGGCTGAACTCCCTCATTCCATTTTATTCGGCTATCACGGCCTGTTTAATTCAGTGACTAAAACATATGCTTAAAGCTTTTTTCTTTTTATTGTTTGCGGGTTTGCTTCCTACAGCTCAACGATCGTCTGCGATCCAGGTTGAAATTCAGGGAATCAAAAGTGGTGAAGGGGAGGTCGCGGTCTTGTTGTTCCATCAAAAAGAGGGCTTTCCATCTGATCATACCAAGGCGATGAAGAAGGTGATTATTCCGGCTAAAAAAGGAGTACTCAATCTTCAATTTGATCAGCTACCCTCAGGAGCCTACGCCATTTCTGTTATGCATGATGAGAACCGCAACCAGAAACTAGATGCCAATTGGATGGGTATTCCGAAAGAAGGTTATGGGTTCTCAGGAAATAAGGTTGGATTGATGGGGCCACCTTCCTTTGCCGATGCGTCCTTATCCATTCAGCGGCAAGAAGAGCGGGTGACTATTTTAATGCGGTATTGAAGATGGGTATTCTTTTGCGCGTTTTAGGTCGATTGTTTTTCGGAATCTTTTTTTTGCTCGCTCCGCTGAAGGCCGATGCGCAGAAAATTAAAGGCAAAGTTTTTGACGCCGAAACCGGGATTCCGCTACCGCAGGTGCACATCGTACTGAATGGTGGTGAAGCAGGGGTTCAGACAGATTCTGCAGGATTTTACATCTTTCCGTTTCTTAAATCCGGCACGTATACATTAAATGCGAGTCACGTCGGATACGAATCGGTTAATTTCAAGCCCTTTCAATTAAAATCAGATGAAGAACGATTTGTTGAAATTGGTTTAAGACCGGTCCAACAGATCTTAGAGGAAGTAATTGTTAAGGCGGCGCCGTTTCGAAAAGGGGTGGATGTGCCTGCTACGATGCGTAGTTTGTATGCAGCTGAGATCCAAAGAAATCCTGGAAGCGATAACGATATCTCTAAAGTTATTCGGGCGCTGCCAGGGGTCACTTCGCTTTCTGCCTTTCGAAATGATCTCATCATCAGGGGAGGTGCTCCCAATGAAAATCGATTTTTTCTGGATGAGATTGAAATCCCCGTAATCAACCATCTGGTGACCCAGGGAGCCTCTGGTGGGGCTTTCTCCATGATTAACTCCAATCATCTTCGGGAGGTGGAGTACCTGAGTTCAACATTTCCAGTGAATCGTGGAAACGCATTGAGTTCAGTGTTTGGCTTTACATTGAAAGATGGCAATCCGGATAGTGTATTGAGCGTTGTTAATTTAGGTGGCACGGAGGCTGGATTCACCGTCGATGGTCCTTTATCTGAAAAGGCTTCCATGCTTTTTTCGGTTCGACGTTCTTACCGACAATACATCCTACAGGCATTGAATTTTGCCTTTTTCCCAGTTTACAATGATGCTACAGCGAAACTAAAATTCAGAATTACTCCCAACAGCACACTGACCTTATTGGGTATCGGCGCTCTGGATCAATTTAAGCTCAATAAAGAAGTGGGGGATAATGAAATTCAATTGTACCTGCTGAATAATCTGCCCGAAAGTGATCAGTCAAATTTTACAACTGGTTTTGTTTATAAAAATTTCATCGGGAACTCCTCCTTTACGATTGTTGGAAGCCGTAGCGGATTGTACAACGGGGCCACCAAGTACAAAGAAAATATTCCGGATCAGGCCAATCTTCTGCTGAACTATACTTCCTCTGAAATTTCAGATCGGGCCAGAATGGAGTATGCCTGGCAGCTAGAGCATTTTAAATTTGTTTCTGGTGTAAGCTTCGAGCGTACACAAGGCACTTACGATGTGTTCAATCGCATCTTTGGTGCCGGGGAACCCATTACTGTAGATTATTTATCTACCCTTCGGTTTAGTCAATATGGTGTATTCGCCCAAATCAGCCAGGGCTTTAATGATAATCGGGTTACCATTACAGCAGGTGTTCGTGCCGATGCCAGTAACTACAGTTCAAAAGTTGCCTCACTCAAAGATCAGCTCTCCGGAAGGCTTAGTATTTCGGCAGCCTTATCCGAATCCGTCTCTGCGCATATTTCTGCAGCAAACTATTTTCAATTACCTCCACTCATGACTATGAGTTACCGTAATGCCGGTGAGACCGTAAACCGTGATGTGGTAAAATTTATTGAAAGCAGGCAGTTGGTAACCGGAATAAAATGGGACAATCGTATTGCGGGAAGGTTATCCGTGGAAGGATATTACAAATCCTACCCCGATTATATTTTTTCGCTTCGTGATAATATCAATATTGCCCATCTACCGGTCGATTTTGGTGTATTCGGAAACTTTCCTGTACGATTTGGCAGTCAGGGAAGGTCCTATGGAATCGAGCTTTTTTATCAGCAGCGTTTGTACAAAGGAT
>JBMSPY010000343.1:0-2585 GCA_049423005.1 Cyclobacteriaceae bacterium | reverse complement strand
GTTGTGACGGGATACTTATCTCCATAACCGACAGAAGTAATGGTGGTATAGGTCCACCAAACAGCGTCCTCAGCGGTTCTAATATTACTGGCTGGATCATCCTCGACCTGCAAAATGGCTATGGAGGAAAAAATAATAAGTAAAAAGGCAAATACCGAAATAGACGAGAGGGTGCCTTGGACCTTATCCGCGAATATGTGGTTAATCAGCTGCTTGGTGGAGCGAAATGCCCGAATAAGACGTAGCAACCGGATTAACCGTAGCACCCGACCTGCACGAAACTGATCCAACATAGGTATGCTGGATAGTAGGTCAATCCAGCCCCATTTCATATAAGCCAGCTTATTCTCTGCCTTATAATAGCGGTAGGCAAATTCAAATAAAAAAAATGAACAAATCAGGTAATCTAGATAGGTTAGTAGTTTATCCACCTCTGGTGACAAAACAAAAAACGAATCTGCAACTAAAGCACCTAGGACATACAAGGTGAGCAGAAAAACAAGGATATTAAGCCAATCAATTTTACTTTCACTGTTCATAAAACATCGCCATAGATGAAGGATTGATCAAAGATACTAATAGTACAACCTTAGCTTCAGTAGAAAATCGAACAAATCTATTAACCTTTAATTAAATCAGTCCTCCTAGGAAAGTTTGTAATAGAACCTGTATTTAGCCACTAGTAAAAATGTGTACCTTCACTATGAATTACCAAATCGATATCCTATGAAAAAATTTTGCCTTCCATTGATTATGCTTCTATTCGGCGCCTGCGGTAACCCTACCAAAAATTCCGCCGACCGCATCGAAGCACGAATCGACTCGGTCATGTCACTGATGACACTCGAAGAAAAAATTGGTCAACTCAATCTACCCTCCGCTGGCGCGTTTACCACCGGAGCCGTAGAAAGTTCTGACATCGCTAAAAAAATTGCTGAAGGCAAAGTCGGCGGATTGTTCAATATCAAAGGGATTGCCAATGTCAAAGACATGCAAAAAATTGCCGTCGAAAAAAGTCGTTTAAAAATTCCACTCTTTTTTGGAATGGATGTCATCCATGGCTACGAATCGGTATTCCCCATTCCAATTGGTCTTAGCTGCAGCTGGGACATAAATTTAATCGAACGGAGCGCCCGAATTGCAGCAACAGAAGCAAGCGCAGCAGGAATCAACCTAACTTTCTCACCAATGGTTGATGTCTCACGCGATGCCCGTTGGGGCCGCGTCTCTGAAGGAAGTGGTGAGGACACTTACCTGGGATCAGAAATTGCAAAAGCTATGGTGCGCGGTTACCAAGGTAATGACCTGGCAGCCAATAATACCATTATGTCCTGCGTGAAACACTTTGCGCTCTATGGAGCCGCCGAAGCTGGAAAAGATTACGCAACAGTCGATATGAGCCGTCACCGGATGTACAACGATTACCTCCCTCCCTACAAAGCAGCTATTGATGCTGGCGCAGGAAGCATCATGTCTTCGTTTAATGAAATCGATGGTATTCCGGCAACGGGCAACAAATGGCTGCTAACCGATTTACTCCGAAAAGAATGGGGGTTCAAAGGATTCGTCATGTCCGATTATACCAGCATCAGCGAAATGATTAACCACGGAATGGGAGATATAAATCAAGTGTCTGCCCTGGCCATGAACGCAGGCCTGGATATGGATATGGTAAGTGAGGGATTTTTAAATACACTTGTCCAATCTGTTAAAGAAGGAAAAGTTTCTGAAGATCGGATCAATGATGCCTGCCGGGGTATACTAAGGGCTAAATTTCAACTCGGACTTTTCGATGATCCCTATCGGTACATCAGCGAAGAACGAGAAAAATCAGAGATTTTTACCGACGCTAATCGTCGCGAAGCAAGGAATACAGCTGCGCAAAGTTTTGTTCTGTTGAAAAATAAAAATCAACTACTCCCACTCAAGAAAACCGGCACTGTTGCAGTGATTGGCCCCCTTGCACATGCGAGAGAAAACATGACCGGAACCTGGAGCGTAGCCGCTCGATTCTCAGAATCCATTTCGGTGCTGGATGGTATTCAAAAAGCTGCAGGGGATAAAGCCAAAATAGTTTACGCAAAAGGCTCCAACCTGGATGCCGATTCTGCTATCGAAGCACGTAGTACCATGTTTGGAAAAGGACTACGACGCGACAAAAGAACGGCTGGAGAATTGCTCAATGAAGCCTTACGTGTAGCAGCTGGAGCCGACGTGATACTTGCTGCTTTAGGAGAAGGTGCCGAAATGACAGGTGAAGCAGCTAGCCGTACCAACTTGCATGTTCCCGAAACCCAACAAGAGTTGCTTAAAGCATTACTCAAGACAGGAAAACCTGTGGTATTGGTTTTATTTACGGGTAGACCGTTGGTTCTAACCTGGGAAGAAGCCAATGTGCCTGCTATCTTAAACGTCTGGTTCGGAGGAAGCGAAGCAGGCGACGCCATTGCAGACGTAGTATTTGGTGACGTTAACCCTTCCGGAAAACTCACCACGTCTTTTCCACAATCGGTTGGCCAAGTGCCGCTTTATTATGCCCAGAAAAACTCAGGTCGCCCATTAAACGGACCATGGTTCCAAAAATT
>JBMSPY010000342.1:0-2614 GCA_049423005.1 Cyclobacteriaceae bacterium | reverse complement strand
AGATTTTCCATCTAAGTCTCTTCTGATGCTGAGCGAGTGCATCCTGTTCATTCGTACTGCGTTTTCTGAAGAGTGGGAAAACACGCTTCTGCAAAAAGTCTCCAAAAAAAGAAATAACCGCAACCGAGGTCATCATTCCTGCGATGGTTGCGCCGATGGTGATAAATACATTCAGTCCGGCAGCCATTCCTCCCAGCGGACCGAAAATAAATTTAAGTGAGGCAGAGACGTAAACAGAAAAAGTCTTAAGGATAATCTCCCACATAATCGTCTTCAACTATAATTTCTCACCAAAGCATAGGTCACCTGCGTCGCCAAGACCGGGCACAATATACGATTGTGCATTCAGTTCGCGGTCAACAGCAAACGTCCAAATAACAATATCCTTTCCCAGTTGCTGTTCCACATAACTGATTCCTTGCGGAGAGGCGATCAATGCTGCAAGCTGAATGGAGTTGACAGATCCTTTTTTTCGGATCAGGTTGACTGAATCTACCATGGATTTTCCGGTGGCGAGCATAGGGTCAATCAAAATAACATCCTGATTGGTTGTTTCCGGAAGCGCGGTGTAATCAACCTGAATTGAAATTTCATTTCCCTCTTTTCGGTAGGCGCCAATAAATCCTGTTTCGGACCGATCAAAGATCTTTTGAAATCCAAGCCAGTATGGAATAGCGGCACGCATGACGGCGATCATGAGTGGTTGGCGATTGAGTGCCGCATAATCTGAATTACCGAGCGGGGTAGTTACTGTTTTGGTTTGGTATTGAAGTGTTTTAGAGATCTCATAAGCCATGATACTACCAAGTCGCTCAAGATTAAATTGAAAGCGGAGTCGATCTTTTTGATGATCTACTGAGCGTATTTCTGCCAGGATCTGCTGAACAATAGTAGCTGACTCGCCAAGGTTTCGGACCATGTTCCAAAGTTAAAGGAATGTGTGACTGTCCGAAAGGAATGGTGGGATCTTTCCGATGACTAAAGCCATCCGGCCGGAAAGATGAAAAGGAATCGCAGCTTACCTGAGTGACTCCTTAAGCGCAGTTTGGATTTGATTCATCGCCTGTTCTCGCGAAGGCTTTTTCAGACTTTTCTCCTGATCGGCAAGAACAGAACGGATGAAATCCATGACTTTAAACATCTGCACCTCGTCCATGGCACTGAGCGAAGCGACAATGTCATTTTTGGAATTGGCTTTCATGATGGTAGTGGTTGTACCCAAAATTCTTTTCGGTTAAAAAGATTTGCAAGTCAAATTCTATCCTTAACTAAAAATTCATTTTGGATTAATACACCCAAAAAAGAAGCCTCAAAAATTCAATGAAATGGATGAATTCTAATTTTTCAACAGGTCAAACACATGCGTGTACTTCACCGTAAAACTTCGGTTTCGCACCTCTCCGAGCGTGTACACATCATTATACACCAGGAACAATCCGGTATTCGCCTGCTCGAGAATATTAAACCGAATGTTGAATGACCATAAATCCTGCTCACTGTTATATTGAACAAAGCTCTGGAAATTGATCCTCGGTTTGAATGAATAAGAAACCCGTGCTGCAAGAATTTCCTGAACAAAGTCTCCATCCGGCAATCGCACATCATTCATCTGCAGTGAAAGCTCTGAATTGAATTTCTTCCCGACCCGCATACCTACTGTGCCGCTATGTAAATAGCGATCGCCTCCAAATGAACCTCCAAGAATTGATCGAATGTTCACATAAAAAGGTTTACTCGGGTTGGTAATGAGCACCAGCTGCGCTTCACGATGATTGTAAGTACCGGCAGGAACCTGTACATCTTTTTTCTTAGAAATAGTAAACGGAGTAACCACACCTTCCGTCGTGAAATTTATTCCGGTATGAAGCTCCAGGCCGTTTACCCAAACCCAGTGATTATCTACATGCAGATAACTGGTCTCCTGAAATCCGCTGAAGTTCCAGAAACTTCGGTAGGTCGCATGAGGACGAAATTCCAGAAATCCCCATCGACCATTCATGCGCACTTGCTTGAACACTGATGCTTCCGGTTTACGATATGCGGAACGAAATAAAAATCCTGCCTCTGGATTAAAGCCCTCGCCAAGCTGACTATAACCAAGCGTTGAACGAAGACCATTCCATTCATAAGTACCTAAAAACTTAAAAGCATTTTCGTCACGCGTTTCTCCGGGAGTATTTGTGCGGGCAACAAATCCTGAGATAGTAGCCTTCTTACCGATTCCATATTTACCATCCACCGCGAATGTCCGGTTAAAGTCTGCCGACTCAGAAGTGTTTTGTCGATTGACCACAATTCCACCGATGGATGACCGCTGACCGATCTGATGATTTACCCTTGCAACAGAAAAATTATTGCCGTCAATATTCTCTTCATCTATACCGCGGGTAGTCATGCTCAGCATACCAATATTGGTATTTTGAATCTTGCCTGACAGACGACCGCCACCAATAATTGGGACAATTTGTCCTTGCGGACCAATTCCAATCCGACGTGAGAAAAAGAGATCTGCTTCGCCTGCAGCACCCACACTGAACTGTCCGGCATTTTCCAGAAAAATTGGCCGCTTCTCAGGAAAGAAAAGATTAAACCGGTCAAGGTTTACCTGTTGCTG
>JBMSPY010000341.1:0-2638 GCA_049423005.1 Cyclobacteriaceae bacterium | reverse complement strand
CTGGAAAGAAAATAAAAGGTGATTCACCTTTTGGAATACCCAGTTGCTCTTCAATCTTTTGGAAGACGGCTTTTGATTCGGCCGGAATATCAAAGGTGGGATTAATGGTTCGTGCCAAACGAATGCCCGTGGTTACCAGCGACTCCTGCTCTTTAAACTTCAATTGCCGAACCATCGACAACCAGTCGTTTAAGAGATTTGGATCTATTTTGGCATCGGGTTTTAAAAATTCACGGATGCTTGATTTTTCATCCGGTGACAGCCAGGTTTGCTGATCAACAGACATTTCCAGAATCCTGGATTCCTTCTCAGAAAGGATAAGGTCTGACCAAACTGCGTATAAAGCCGGAACGAAGACAAGCGAGCCGGGACTTTTTTTAAAGTTTACCATGGCAGGGTGGGGATTATTTGAGGTAATATACTCAAGAGTCGGCACTCCCTCTAAGGTCCTTGAACGCACTAAGATCCTCAGGACGATTCAGGTTGATCAAAAAGCGATTGTCTGGACTTTGGATCAGATGAACAGAAGTCGTCTTCATAAAATCCATTGGACTAGGCTTGTTGGTCTTAATGAAATCCTGAAGTAAAGGGAGCGTTGCAGATTTCCACAAGGAAGGAAAGGGTTCAATACTATTTCGTAGAGAATTCTGAAAAGCTACTATCGGATCGCGTTCACCGGCGGTCGTACACAGAGCGTCTAGATGTATTTTAGTCACGAATGGCTGGTCAATGGCCAAAATCAATAGATCACCAGGCGTGACAAACTCCATGGCTGATAAAATTCCGTTTAGCGGACCGCCGAAATCATAATGATCGAATATCGGATTAAATTGTTTAGCTACCGGAGATTCCTTTTTGCATGAGGTATAAACCTCATCGCATTGGTTATTCAGCAAATTAAATAGATGCTGCATCAGGGATTCTCCATTTACCTGTAGGTTTCGCTTGTCAAAACCCATTCGGGTACTTTGTCCTCCTGCCAGTAATAGCCCTGTGATTCTTCGGTTCATATCCCTGAATATAAATCAAATCGAACAAGTGCTATATTGAGGCTTGTATGAAGTCTGTAAATGAAGCACTCGAAACCATTTTCACCTATCCTTGGAAACCAGGAATTGAGGAAGTTGATATTTGGCACGCGTTGGGTCGGGTTTTGGCAAAGGAGGTTACCGCTGACCGCGATCTTCCGCCCTTTGATCGTGTTGCAATGGATGGTATCGCCATTAAGTTTTCGGATTTTCAAAAAGGTACCAGTGCGTTTAAAAAATCTGGAATAGCCTTAGCTGGAATCCCGCCACTTACTCTACGCGAACCTGGAACGGCTATTGAAGTGATGACCGGTGCAGTACTTCCACAAGGTGCTGATGCCGTTGTTCGTTATGAAGATGTAAAAGTTTTGGCTGACACCTTTCACGTTCAGCAATCTGAGTTAAAACCATTTCAACACGTTCACCGTCAGGGTAGTGATGCACGCAGAGGCGAAGTTTTACTCCCAATTGGTTGTCGTATTACTCCTTCCGAGGTGCCGCTTTTAGCCTCTGTTGGTCAATCTAAGGTTGCGGTACAAACACTTCCATCTGTTGCCTTAGTTTCTACCGGTGATGAGCTGGTGGCTGTTGATCAGCAACCGCTACCGCACCAAATTCGATCTTCGAATGTGCATGCATTGGTGGCAGGACTTTCTGATTTTGGAATTCATCCTTCCGTCCACCATCTCGGTGATCAGGATGTAGATCTGCAACGTAACCTTGAGCAAATCATCAACGGATCTGACCTTATCATTTTGACAGGAGGTGTTTCAAAAGGAAAATTGGATTGGGTGCCTCAGGCTTTGGAAAAGGCGGGTATTCAAAAACATTTTCATCAGGTTGCGCAGCGCCCGGGAAAGCCACTGTGGTTTGGTACGGGAAATGGTAAAATTGTTTTTGCCTTACCGGGTAATCCAGTTTCGGTTTTTCTGTGTCTCTACAAATACATTCGTCCGTGGCTCAGGCATTCGCTGGGCACAAATCAGGTCCTGACACAAGCTGTTATAGCTAAAGATTTTACATCTGAAATTTCATTGACGCTTTTTCTGCAGGTAAAATGTTTACAACAGAACGGTGTGGTTAATGCTTATCCGGTTCCCGGCGGCGGTTCTGGTGACTTTGCTAACCTGCGACATATTGATGGATTTCTGGAAATTCCTCCCAATGCAGGTGTGTGTTCTGCTGGGCGTGTTTTTTCGTTCATTCCCGTCCGATGAACATCCTCATTGCTCCCGATAAATTTAAGGCTAGTCTTTCCGCGCGCGAAGTAACGGACAGCCTCGCAGCAATTCTGCTTCGGGCCGGGCACAGCGTAACTGGCTGTCCGCTGGCCGATGGTGGTGAAGGCACCAGTTTCATTTTAACCGAAAGTTGCGGAGGAAGACTGGTGGAGGTTTTCGCTTCTGATCCTTTGATGCGTCACGTTCGGTGCTCGTATGGAATTTCTCCGGATACCCGAACCGCATTTATTGAAATGTCACAGGCCTCAGGATTGTGGCGATTGCATCCTGAAGAATACAATCCAGGAGTTACTTCTACTTTTGGTACAGGAGAATTAATCCTAAACGCACTTTCATTAGGTGTTCGGGAAATCATTCTGGGTTGTGGCG
>JBMSPY010000340.1:0-2644 GCA_049423005.1 Cyclobacteriaceae bacterium | reverse complement strand
CAAGTAGCTCCTTGATTCCGGATGGATTTCCTTCTTCATACATCAACGGATTCAAATGCGTTAGGGACTGTTGCAATTTGGCCGCTAGTTTGAAATCACCTTTTTGGGCTGCAGCAGTCATCTTTCGAAATACATTCGGGAAGGCATTCGCTAAAACAGAGATTACACCTGATGCACCTATAGCCATTAATGGAACGGTTAGCATGTCGTCACCACAAATAACTTTAAACGATTTTGGTGCCTCTGAAATAATCCGAATGGCCTGTTCCACATTACCTGAAGCTTCTTTGATCGCTACAATGTTTCCATGATTGGCCAGGCGCAAAGTGGTTTCAGCAGAGACATTTGAACCTGTTCTTCCTGGAACGTTATAGAGAATCAAGGGAACCGGAGACTTTTCTGCAATCATGCTGAAGTGCCTGTAGATGCCTTCTTGTGATGGTTTATTATAGTATGGACTTACACTCATGATTGCCGTTAAAGGCCAATCGCCTGCGCTGTCAAGCTGTTTCAAAACTTCTGCCGTATCGTTACCACCAATACCACAAACAATGGGAAGTTTAGCGGTGTTGTTTTTTAGTACACAGTCCAGGATCTGTATTTTTTCCTCCTTATTCAATGTGACCGATTCTCCTGTTGTACCCATAACCACGAGGTAGTTGGCCTGGGATGTATGCTTCAGCAGTTTTTTGAGGCCAGCATAGTCGATTGTGCCATTTGCATTCATGGGAGTAACGAGTGCTACTCCTGCTCCTTGCAGTTCTTTCATGTCAACTTAGTTTTTTAATGTAGATCAGCATTTCACTGAGCAAATCCTCAATTTTACCTGGCATTTGAATCATCAGGTCCAGAAAAGGTGTTCGGCCTTCTGCATGAAGGCCAACCCGACATTTGGCGTGAGATCGTGCCAAAACATTAATCATTACGGGGTGAAGCTCGAGGTCAGCCAAAAACAAATAATCAAAATCTGATTTCACAAATGATTCCTCATCAGCGTTATTGATTTGACCTAAAAGGGTTACGTCTTTATTGGTAAAGTATGGAAAGCCAGATAATGGCGTATTCTTTTTGTACTTGGGAATAAACTCAAGTATACGTACGTTTTTTCCTTCTCCTATCAGCTGTTTTGAGAATTCCTTAATGATTACGGCCTTATCATCTCCCGCTGAGGTGAAAAGAATCCCGTACCGACTTGTCTGGGTAGGGGCGGTTGATTTTCGAACAACTGACTGGTTATTCAGAGCATTTTTTGTTCGAAGGTTCAGGAAGAAGTTTTTAATCGCCATGATCTCCTGCAAAATGGGTAATTAGAAGTTATTTTTCAATTTCAGCGCACGCCTTCTTTAAGTAGCGTATTAAACTCCTCCTCAGAGATAATCCTGACGCCTAGCTTTTGTGCCTTTTCCCTTTTGGAGGGTCCCATTTGATCGCCGGCCACCAAAAAATCTGTCTTTCCACTAACGCTGGAGAGAACCTTACCGCCATTCGCTTCAATGACTGTTTTAATTTCATCCCGTTCGTAACCGGAAAATACCCCCGATACCACAAAACTTTTGCCACCCAGCATAGTGCTGACCGGTTCAATGGTTTTGTATTCGGATTTTAAATTCAACCCGGCCTTTTCCAGTCGTTCAAGTTCACGGACATTTTCTTGCTGTTGAAAAAAGTTAACCACGGTATCTGCAATTTTCTCACCTATATCCGGTGCTTCCAACAATTGATCCCGAGTGGCGTTGGCCAATGACTGGATGGAGCCAAAGTGACGAGCAAGTTTTTCTGCTACCGTCTTTCCGACGTGACGGATTCCCAGGCCAAAGAGCACGCCTTCGAAGGGCGTAGCTTTTGATCGTTGAATTCCTTCAAGAACATTTAAGGATGACTTTTCCTTGAAGCCCTCAAGTCGCATCAGATCCTCCTGGTTAAGATCATATAAGTCTGCGGGCGATTTAACCAAACCTTTGTCAAACAATTGGGCAATCGTGCGTTCACCCAGTGAATTGATGTCCATTGCTTTACGGTGGACAAAGTGTTCGATTCTGCCTTTTACCTGTGGTGGACAAGAGGAGAGGTTTGGGCAATAATGTAGCGCTTCGCCTTCGAGGCGGATTAATCTGGTTCCACATTCGGGGCAATGTGTGATGTACTGGACAGGATCGGATTTTTTGGTGCGGTCTGTCAGGTCAACGCTAGTTACCTTAGGAATAATTTCACCGCCTTTTTCAACAAATACGGTGTCACCAATGCGCAAATCAAGTCGTGCAATTTCATTTGCATTATGGAGTGAGGCGCGCTTGACTGTTGTACCGGCCAGTAGCACCGGCTGTAGTTCTGCAACGGGGGTTTGTACTTCTTGCCGTTCCTGATCCAATCGCATCTTTATTTAATGTTATTAATTTATCTGTTACATTCAAATCTGTTGTATTTACATTATTAACACTTCCTGCTATATTTATTGTATCTCCTGATGCACCTATATTTATTGTTGTTGTTCCGACACCTGTTCCTATATTTATTGATGTTGTTGTATTTGATGTACCTAAATTAACTGTTGTTGAATTTGTATTACCAATATTTAATGTTGTTCCAATGCTATCTAATGTATTTGTATAATGATTTCCTGAATAAATATTACCTGATATACCAA
>JBMSPY010000339.1:0-2647 GCA_049423005.1 Cyclobacteriaceae bacterium | reverse complement strand
ATTACCTCGGATCCTCTGGTCTCTGCTGAAACCCGGACCTGTCCTCCCGGATCAGTGAATTTAATAGCATTCATCACCAGATTTCGAATGATTAAATGAACCATGTTCAAATCGGCAAAAATCAATGTGCCTTTTAGAACATCGTTAACCAAATTCATTTTTTTCGATGTCATTGTTGCTGCAAGTGCAAAGTTTTCATCAATAATTTTTCTCAGTTCGATACCCTCCTTCTTTACGCTTATTTTATCCATTTGAAGCATAGCCCAACTCAGGAGATTCGTAATGAGGTTTTTAGTGTGGTTAAACTGCATGCGCAGTTCCTTAGTTAATTCAGGCAACTCCTGAGGCGTAACTCCATTTTTCTCCATCAGATTTAAAACGCCTGCGAGAGAATTGATTGGTGACCGGAGATCGTGGGAGATGATGGAGAAGAATTTATCTTTTAGCCGGTTCAATTCTTCCAGCTCCTTACTGCGGCGCTCCAGCTCATCCTGGTGTGAGAGCAAGAGCTTATTGATTTGCTGATTTTTGCGATTACTGCGGTACACCAGGTAAAGCATACCAATGGTGAGCACAAAGACTACCACTATAATGTTTCGCATCAGGTGTTGTTGTGAAAGCTCCTCCTGACGAATTGCATTCACTTCATGAAGAGCCTTAATTTCATTATCCTTGGCATCCGACAATGTTTTTAACTGATAGCGGAACGTCTGGTCCAATAATTCGCGACCAAATAAACTATCCCGCATCGTGGTAAAATTCTTATAGTATTTCAGGCTGGAGCGATAATCTCCCTGCGCTTCGGCGAGTTGCGAGAGCTCATCATAAACCGCGATTTGAATTCCTCGTGCATTCAATTCCTCGGCCATTTTCAAAGTTTCCATAAAGATAGACTTGGCTTCCGCTGACTTGCCTTGCTTCAGTTTAATTCGCCCATATCCAAGATTTACCTTGGCTTCACCAAGCAGATTTTTAAAATCCCTGAATAAGATTAGAGCTGAATCGTAATAGTTACGTGCAACATCGAACTCATTCCGACCTATAAAATATTCAGCCAAATCCAACTGTACATCGGGTTGAAGAACCCTGATTCGGAGTTCGCGGGAGAGTTTGAGGGCGCGTCGAAGATTTGAATATGCCAAGTCATTTTTTCCTTGTCGCTGATACAAATCCCCCATCTCCCAAGCCGTATAAAACGAACTCTGCAGATCATTTAGCCGCATACTGATGCTATCGGAACGTTTGAAGTTTTCAATAGCGATATCAAACTGAGCGAGCTCCTTAAAAATTCTTCCAAAGTTATGAATGGCATAAGCCTCATCCAGTAAACTACCAGTGCGGATAGCCACTTCCTGGGCTTTATAGGTATAGAAATACGCCAAATCAAAACGCCCTAATTCCAAATAATTATCTCCCTGATTGATGTAAGCGGTCATCATCATGACACTATCGCTTTCTTCTATGCTTTTATCCAAATACTTCTGACCATAGAGGATGGAAGTAGCATAATCACCCTGATATCCGGCTACCATGGACATCGCGTGAAAGGCCTTGATGGATAAACGTCTCGATCCGGATTCTTCGCTCAATGCAAGAAGTCTTTTTGCCAAAACGGATGCTTTAACAAGGTCGGTTTCGAGGTATACATTGAAAAGACTATCTGCCGTCTTAAATTTTAAATTAACGTTACTTCGACTTTCAATCAGTCTAAGTTCCCGGTCCTGTGTAAAGGCCTTAGGGATTATGGTAAGAAAGGCAACAATGATGAGTAACGCTCTCATTATAGGATAATCAATTTAATAAGTCCGGTTATAAAAAGCAGTAGCAGGGCACCAGGCGTCAGGTATTTCCAACTCATGGAAAAGAGCTGGTTAATGCGAACGCGTGGGAAAGTCCAACGTACCCAGATTTGAATGAATACAAAAATCAAGGATTTACCGAAAAGCCAGATAATTCCCCACACAGGTCCAGAAGTCCAGGATCGCAGAGGCAGACCAGCTATATCCGAAAAAGGAGAGTGATAAGATCCGAAGAACAGAACAACACCCAACAAACTCGTGAGCAACATCATAGCATACTCCGCCAACATGATTACTGCCCATGGAAAACCACTATACTCTGTATGAAAACCCGCCACCAGTTCTGATTCTGCTTCTGGTAAATCAAACGGTGCCCGATTGGATTCGGCCAGCGTGCATATAAAAAAAATAATCCACGCCAGAATGAATAAGGGCATGTGAACAATGTTCCAGGAAAAAATTCCCTCCCCCTGGAAGTCACTTATCTTTTTTAAGTCCAGGGAACCGGTCCATACTACCACACATAAAACAGAAAGAGCCAGTGGTATTTCGTAGGATATTAATTGTGCAACCGCACGAATGGATCCAAGCGTACTGTATTTGTTACCGGATGCATAGCCGGCCATCAGAATACCAACGATTTCAAGACTCAGTATGGCCAAAAGAAAAAATAACCCGGAATCGATCGATGCCCCCATCCATTCCGGTCCTACGGGCAGCACCGCGAACCCTGCAAAGACAGCAGTGAAAATGATTATTGGTGCAGCCTTGAAAAGAAGAGGAAGTGATCGCGAAGGCTGAATGTGTTCCTTTTGAATAAGTTTCAAAAGATCAGCCACAGTCTGAAG
>JBMSPY010000338.1:0-2648 GCA_049423005.1 Cyclobacteriaceae bacterium | reverse complement strand
TGTACGCAAAAAGCTGCTGAAACAGCAGCCGTCGCCGAAGCCGGACCATGGCTGACGGGCGTGCAATTGTATTCCATTCGCGAGGATATGAAAAACGATCCCCTCGGAACCTTAAAGCTTCTTGCTGAAATGGGCTACAAACATGTAGAGCATGCAGGCTATCGGGAAGGCAAATTTTACGGATATGCACCGGCTGAATTCAAAAAAATATTAGATGATTTAGGTATGACTATGCCTAGTGGTCATACTGTTCTACGTTTTGCCCATTGGGATAATACAGCAAAAGATTTCAACGACGAATGGAAAAAGACTGTTGAAGATGCTGCTACTGCCGGTCAGACGTATGTAATCTCTCCTTCCATGGAGGAAAGTGTGCGCACGGATATCAATCAATTGAATTACTTCATGGAAATCTTTAATAAGAGTGGTGAACTCTGCCAGAAGTACAATATGAAGTACGGCTACCATAACCATGATTTTGAATTTAGTGAGTCCCTTGAAGGAAAAACTCTCTACGACCATATTTTAGAAAAGACCGATCCATCTATGGTCATGCAACAATTGGATACCGGTAACTTGTACAACGGTGGTGCAAAAGCTATCGATATAGTTAAAAAGTGGCCTGGACGATTTGAGTCTATGCACGTTAAGGATGAAATCAAGTCCACCGATCCAAATGCTCACGATGAATACGAGAGTACTATTCTCGGTGAAGGAATCGTGAATGTTAAAGAGGTCATTGACCTTGGAAAAGCCAATGGAGGTACCCTTCATTTCATTATCGAACAGGAGTCCTACCAGGGCAAAACAGCGCTGGAATGCGTTAAGCGCGACCTGGAGATTATGAAATCCTGGGGATACTAAGAGTGATTTCTGAACCCTAATTGTGACAAATCCGGCCAAAAGCCGGATTTGTCATTTTGGTGAATCTTTCAAAATCTTAACTTCACACCTTAAACGTTTTCAGATGGCAAACTTCAATCTTAAGGTCAACGGCCAGAGTTATTCGGTCGATGTAATGCCCGACACTCCGCTACTTTGGGTGTTGCGTGATTCCCTTGGTCTCACAGGTACTAAATTTGGTTGCGGCATAGCTCAATGCGGTGCCTGCACCGTGCACCTCAATGGAACCGCAATTCGGTCGTGTACGTTGCCTGTCTCTGCAGTTGGCAACAAAGATGTAGTCACCATTGAAGGCCTCTCTGAAACCGGTAATCATCCTGTTCAGCAAGCCTGGATAGAGGAAGACGTAGCACAGTGCGGCTATTGTCAGGCTGGTCAGATTATGACTGCTGCTGCTTTACTGACGAAAACTCCGGCACCGACCGATGCACAGATCGATGCGGCCATGTCTGGACATATCTGTCGTTGTGGAACCTATAAACGCATTCGCAAGGCTGTGCATCTTGCTGCGAAGAAAGGAGGCAAATCATGAGTCAATCAACAAACGTTTCACGTCGATTTTTTTTAAAGACCAGTGCCGTTACCGGCGGAGGTCTGCTGTTGGGATTTCATGTCATGGGCAAGAATCCAGAGAATCTTCAGCTGGCCGATCCGGCCATTTTTGAACCGAATGCTTTTGTAAAAATTTCGCCGGAAGGGTTGATTACCATTATGGCTCCTAATCCAGAGGTTGGACAGGGCGTTAAAACGTCGTTGCCGATGCTGGTGGCAGAGGAGCTGGATGTAGAATGGGAAAAGGTTAATGTGGAGCAAGCGCCACTCGATACCAATAAATACAAGCGTCAGGTTGCTGGCGGAAGCGGTTCTACTCCAAATTCTTGGGATAGTTTCCGCAAGGCCGGCGCCTCGGCCCGATACATGCTGCTGTCTGCTGCAGCTTCTAAATGGGGGGTAAACATGGAGCATTGCCGCACAGAAAACGGGATGGTTATTCATGAGGCTACAGGAAAAAAATTATCCTACGGAGAACTGGCTGCAGATGCCGCTACTGTAAAACCACCGGATGAAGTAACACTCAAAAATCCCCGTCACTACAAAATCATCGGAACGCGTATCCGGAATGTTGACAGTCCGAAAATCGTAACCGGTAAAGTAGCTTTTGGCATTGACACCAGAAGACCTGGAATGCTTTATGCTATGGTGGCCCGTCCACCGGCATTCGGAAAAAAGCTCGCCTCGTTTGACGACACTAAGGCCCGTGAAGTGCCCGGTGTGAAAAACGTCGTTCGTGTTGGTGATAAAGTTGCGGTGCTGGCCACCACAACCTGGGAAGCGAAGAAGGGAAGAGAGGCTTTGATTTTAAATTGGGAGGATGACGGAAAATTAGAATCAACATCTGACCATCAGACGGCTATGTCTGGCTTTATTCAAAACACATCTGCCAAACCTGTTCGTACCGATGGAGATGTAGAAGCTGCATTCAGTTCCGCTAAAAAAGTTTTGGAGGCCACCTTTGAAGCTCCCTGGTTACCGCATGCACCGCTCGAGCCGATGAATTTCTTTGCTGATGTTCGCGAGGATCGCGCAGAACTATTCGGTCCCAGTCAGGCTCCAGAGCGTGCCTGGCAGGATGTAGCCGAAGCTTTACAATTGCCTAAGGATAAGGTAACGATAGGGTTATCACCACGGATGGGTGGTGGATTCGGTCGCCGACTTATGTCGGATTTTATGACCGAAGCGGCCTT
>JBMSPY010000337.1:0-2650 GCA_049423005.1 Cyclobacteriaceae bacterium | reverse complement strand
GAAAAATTCGGAATAATGAATCTCAGTTCGGGTGATGACCAATTCAATTTGAAAGCTTCCTTGGTGAATTAAAAACTTTAATAATTCTATTATTCTTCGTTCTTTTCCTCCGGCACGCAGGTTTTCGGTAAAAAAAAGTATTTTCAACTCAATTTGCTTAATTGGTAAATCTAAGAATTATTTCTTTGCGTCCTTAAATCAATTTTAGTTTGATTCAAATAGGAATTTTAGTCGACTCGATTAACCCCGATCAATGGCTTCTATCAATGGCCTCAGTGATCCGTGAATTTGGCTATGGTGTAAATTTTATTATTGACACTAGGCCTGCTCCTTCTGTCCCTTGGCCTTTAAAGCATTTAAAAGAAATAGGATTATCTAATTCAGAAAAATTACCGAAGCCATCCTTCAATGAAAAATTTGAGTTCGTTAAATTGGATCAACTTAAAGGAGTTGATTTTATCATTGACCCTACCGGAAAAGGCCTGATTAATGTTGAGGGAATTTCTGTAGCCATTGAAATACTTTATTTTAACTTTTACAGCGCGCACCAGAATTGGGTTGGATTATCTGAATGGATAACTAAAGGTGCCAGTGTAGGCTTTCAATTACTTCGCTTTACTCCACAAAGTAATCATTGGGAGCAAACTGAGAAATTTCATAGCAGGTCAAATCCAAAACTCTTTTATAAACACCAACGAGAAACGTATTCAACCTGCCTGACAGTTTTGCGCCACGTTCTTTCTTCTTTGCAAAGTCCGGCTGCATCTTCCTCCATAAAATGGATGGCTTGTTCTTCGCAACCAATTGATTTTGGCATCCTGAGGAATAACAATTCTAACCTGTTGACACGGTCCTGGTTTGCTCTTGGTTTATTCTTTAAACGAGCATGTCACCAATTACTGGTCAAAGTGTTTTATGTAGAGGACTGGGTAATACTATTAGGTCAAAAATCTGACTTTTTAAAGAGAGGATTTGCAGCATTGAAACCAATACCCAATCGACCAAGATACTATAATGCCGATCCTTTTATTTTTAGTCATGGAGATCACCTATATCTTTTTTATGAGGAATTCTCCAAAGTTACGAATCGAGGGCACCTGGCTTGTTTTTCTTATGACCGACGATCGGGATCACTGAAGCAACAAATCGTTCTTGAAAAACCCTATCATCTCTCTTATCCATTTGTTTTTAAGCAAGATGGATTGTGGTATATGATTCCTGAGTCTGGGGAAAATGGTACGGTAGATCTTTACCAGAGTACTGAGTTTCCTTTTGAATGGAAGTATATACGTACACTAGTGAAAGATATTCAAGCCTATGATTCAACCGTCTTTTTTGTTCAAGGCCAATATTGGCTTTTTTGCACCGTTCGTATGGTTTCCGAATCATCTCCGGACACGGATCTTTGCATTTTCTACAGTGATGATTTAATTCACGGCGAATGGATACCACACCATGGAAATCCTTTGAAGAGAAATCACTGGGGTTCTAGACCGGCTGGCCGGATATTTCTTGATGGATCAGCGCTAATCAGGCCCGCTCAGATTTGTTTACCCATCTATGGATGGGGGTATGTTTTCAATGAAATCGTGAAGCTTGATTCAGATACTTTTGAGGAACACATGGTTAAGGAATTTACTCCTCTAGCCAAGGGTCCCATTAAAGCCATGCATACCTATAATGCTGATGGAGAGATTGTGGCGATCGATGCAAAGGTTCGTCAGTCTCGCATTTCATTACGATTTAAATCTTTCTCAGATGCCTTCAATCAATTTAAAGTCTGACCGGCTAGGCTGTTTGTGTGAGTAGATTTCCCGGGGTATAGTGTTCCAGACTTTTATTAATGGCTACCGTCATTTTTTCTCCGACCTTATTCCACGTGTAGTTTTGACTTACTTTTAGAAAACCAGTTGTGCCAAACTCTTGTGCTTTTTGTGGAGAAACCAGTAGCTCCACCAAATGTTTTGAAAATTCCTCTGCATTAAAATCCAACCGAAAGCCATTCGACCCATCAACAATAAGTTCTTTTGTTGCACCAATTTTTGTAGTGACCACGGGAAGACTGTGAAACATGGCTTCAATATAGACCATTCCAAAAGGTTCACGTTTGGTTGGCAGGCAAAACACAGCGGCTTGTTCGTAATACTGATCTGTAACCTTTCCTGGCAACTCGCCTAGAACACTGCAATTAGGAAGTTTTACATTTGGTTTACAGCCGATTATGGTCAATCGTGCATCAGGTACTTCCTTCAAGACCAACTCAAATGCTTCTAGAAGAAGCGGTCCGCCTTTTCTGATCCAGTCTTTTCCCACAAATAGAATATTTTTAGAGTAATATTTTTCTGAATTGAATTCTTTGGATGAAAACTGGTCTCCGCCCGCATACACCAGGAATATTTTGGATTCATTAATTCCGTATTGGTTCTGAAGAGATTGACCAATATTGGCTGACATAACAAAAATTCCCGTCGCCTGTCGGTAGAGTTGAATTTCTTGCCTTCTGAACCAGGTGCTGGCCAGATATTGGCGTGGCTGAATCAGAGGATAGTTTAAATTATTAAGGTTCGTATGGTCGGTGTAAATGAAATGTCCCATACGACCTCCTTGAATTCGAAAAAGGCCTTGGGTTTGTAAGGAGATCTCAAAAGAT
>JBMSPY010000336.1:0-2660 GCA_049423005.1 Cyclobacteriaceae bacterium | reverse complement strand
TACTTCTCCAAATTTTGATGCCTTCAACCTAGGAACTGGTATTGGTGTTTCAGTCCTGGAGCTGGTGCACAGTTTTGAAAAAGCAAACCAGGTAAAAGTGAATTACAAAATTGGAGCGCGCCGTCCCGGGGACGTAATCCAGGTTTATGCCGATCCTTCCAAGATTCAGTCGGCAATTAAATGGAAAGCGAAATTCACTCTTGAAGAAGCCATGCGTCATTCATGGGTCTGGCAGCAAAAAATTTCTGCTCCAAAATGAAAAGCATCCAAATGGTAGACCTGCAGGGACAATACCTGCGGATTAAAAATGAGATTGATAACGCCATTTCATCTGTCATTTCTCAAGCTGCATTCATTCAAGGTCCTCAGGTAAAAAGTTTTTCTTCGGCACTCGCCAGTTATACCCAATCTCCTTTTGTGACTACTTGTGCCAATGGAACCGATGCTCTGCAGATTGCCATGATGGCATTAAATCTGAAGCCCGGAGATGAAGTGATTCTTCCGGTGCACACCTACGTGGCAACAGCTGAAGTTATTGCTCTTTTGGGTTTGAAGCCTGTTTTTGTGGATGTTCGACAGGATCACTTCAATATTGATCCATCGAAATTGAAATCGGTACTGACGCCAAAAACAAAGGCCATTGTTCCGGTTCATCTTTATGGTCAGTGTGCTCCGATGGAAGAGATCTTAACCTTTGCTGCAGAGCACAAACTTTTTGTGATAGAAGACACAGCTCAGGCGCTTGGCGCTGTTTATACATTTAAGGATGGCCGAAGGAAGTTTGCCGGTACGATGGGTACGATTGGCACCACCTCGTTTTTCCCATCAAAAAATCTGGGATGCTTTGGTGATGGCGGTGCCATGTTTACTGCTGATCCTGAACTTGCCGGACGTTTACAAATGATCGCCAACCACGGACAGAAGAAGAAATACTATCATGAATGTGTGGGGGTCAATAGCCGGCTCGACACTTTGCAGGCTGCCATTCTGGAAGTCAAACTCCGGCACTTACCGACGTATGAACGTTCGAGGCAGGAGGCTGCCGCTTTTTACGATAGTTGTTTATCCGGATTAGGCGAGGTGGTTACTCCGGTTCGTATGCCATATACAACACACGTTTATCATCAGTATACTCTGAAAGTACAAAGGCGTGACGAATTGAAATCTTATCTGGAGTCCAGGGGAATCCCGACGATGATTTATTACCCTGTTCCTCTGCATGAGCAGGTGGCCTATAAACAACATGATTTGGCTCCTGGCTCATTTCCAATGGCTGAGCAGTTGTCTAAATCAGTACTTTCACTGCCCATGCACACGGAACTTGACCGCGAAACAATGGAGTATATTTGTGCGTCTATAAAGACTTTCTATCATGGCTGATGGCATATCCTATCATGCACACCCAACTGCAGTGATTGATGAAGGTTGCTCTATCGGAGCAGGCACCCGCATCTGGCATTTTTCTCATATCATGTCTGGCTGTGTGATTGGAGAAAATTGTAACCTCGGACAAAATGTGGTGGTTTCTCCAAAAGTGCGTCTTGGAAATAACGTCAAGGTTCAGAACAATGTCTCCATTTATACTGGTGTCGAATGTGACGATGATGTTTTTCTTGGACCCTCTATGGTTTTCACCAATGTGATAAACCCGCGTAGTGCGGTGGCAAGGAAAAATGAATACAGGCCAACGAAAGTAGGAAAGGGTGCAACCATTGGCGCAAATGCTACTGTGGTTTGTGGTAATCCGATTGGGGAATATTCCTTTATAGGCGCGGGTGCAGTAGTCACCAAAGAGGTTTTACCCTATGCCCTTGTAACCGGAAATCCTGCCCGGCAAACCGGATGGATGAGTGAATTCGGGCATAAACTAAAGTTTGATGAAAACGGTTTTGCAATCTGCCCTGAATCCGGGCAGAGATATAAGCTCTCTGCAGGCCGAGTAACCAAAATCTCCTGACCGATATGAAAAAATTTGCACTAATAGGCGCAGCTGGTTACATCGCTCCTCGCCACCTGCAAGCCATTCGTGACACGGGCAACACCCTCATTGCTGCTCTTGATCGTTCAGATACGGTTGGAATATTGGATTCCTATTTTCCGGAAGCTGACTTCTTTACTGAGTTTGAGCGCTTTGATCGCCACCTGGATAAATTGAAAAGACAGGGAAATAAAATCGACTTCGTCAGCATTTGTTCCCCAAATTATCTGCATGATTCCCACATTCGTTTTGCTCTTCGACATGGTGCTGATGCGATTTGTGAAAAACCACTTGTTCTTAATCCGTGGAATGTGGATGCACTTTCTGAAATAGAGAAAGAAACTGGTAAAAAAGTTTTCACCATTCTACAGCTCCGACACCATCCATCTATCATTTCACTTCGTGAAAAGGTGAAAAGTGGACCAGTTGATAAAAAGTATGATGTTAATCTGACCTACATGACCTCGAGAGGAAATTGGTATCACATCAGCTGGAAGGGAGATGATTCTAAATCCGGAGGTATTACCACCAATATTGGCATTCATTTTTTTGATATGCTGATCTGGGTATTCGGAGCGGTTAAGGGATTAGAGGTTTACAGTCTTACAGAAGATACTGCTTCCGGCTTTATTGAATTGGAGCGCGCTAAGGTAAACTGGACACTCAGCATCGACTACATGAA
>JBMSPY010000335.1:0-2708 GCA_049423005.1 Cyclobacteriaceae bacterium | reverse complement strand
CAGGTCCAATTACAGCATCATAGGTATCCAGTTGGTTAAAAGCATCTTCCAGCAATTCTGTATTCAGATCAGGACAGTCCGTACCGATAATGAGAATTCGATTATATCGTTCATCGAATCCATGCCGAAAAGCTGCAGCCATACGCTCACCAAGATCGAAACCTACCTGAACGGTTTTTTCAAAATCACCTTCACTCCAGATATCATCGTGAATAATATGCTGATCGTAATACACGTTCTTTTTCGAAGCTACTGGACGAACAGCCTTCATGGTCATTTCTGAAAGCTGTTTATAAACGGCAAGCGCGGCTTCATCTCCAATACCGGCAGCCAGTCGGGTCTTCACAGCACCCTTCACCGGATTACGATAAAAAATGATGATCAGATTTTTAGAGTTGATGCGCTTTTCCATTCCCAAATAATAAATATCAAAACCGGAAGATACTCCAACACTAGTACGATAGGATATTCCATGTAGCCATCAGCCGTATAACCGGAATAGGTTAGAAGAATAAGACACGACCAGAGCAGTGGATATTTAATTGTACCCAGAACAGACAGGAATACCAACGGTGCGATATACCATGGATGCACAATGGTCGAGCACAACAAATAAACCGACAACAGAATGATCCATTGATTGGCAAGGTCCGGAATGTTCAGAGTAGGTAGCTCCGATTTTGGCTGACGAAGAGAAAGCATCAGGATAACCAACCCTCCTATTACCAATAGCGCCGGGGCAGCTACACCTATGATGTTATAACCTGTAACAGCAAATCCAACAGCACGGACGATGTACCACAACGAGGGGTTGAATTCAAATTTTTGATAATAGAGCGACAACCCGCTGACCAGTCCATCCAAAAACAAATCATCTGTCATGAGTAGTATTCCAAATACAGTGAGGATGAGGACCACGGAAACAAACCTGAAACTATTTTTATTGGATAACCATCGGATCAAGGAAGGAAGGAAAAGAAGTGGAACTAGTTTGGATAACACTGCGCCGGAAAAGGATAAGGCTGCAAAAAAATAACGCTGCCGGATCATCCACCAGAAAACCAGTGCCAGAAAGAATAGGACATAGGCCTCATGATGAAGATTTCCACTGAACTCCAGAATGATGAGTGGATTCAGGGAATACATCAGCAATCTCCGAGAGTCTAATTTTAACGTTTCCAGCAGGCGAATCAGTAGTAAAAAAGTTCCCGCCTCGAATAGAAAAACAATCATCCGAAGCACGATTATCGATACCAATAAATGCTCTGAAAACTTCGCAGCCAGCCAAAAGCCGAGTTGAGCCAACGGTGGATAGACTGTAGCATAATCTTTCCCATAAACACCGGTAAATAAATTCTGAAGACGTGGATCATTCGTCTGCTCCAAAACTTCACGCGGCGTCATCGAAAATGGATTGATACCCATATTCCATAAGGAACCATCCCAGAGAAAACGATAGAAATCATCTGATAACCCAGGAATGGAGAACGTAAAAGCCAGTCGGAATAAAATAGAGGCCCCTATAAATTCTTTGAGCGATAATTCCTCCAGTTTCCACATCCACCAGGCGTAGCTTAAGGAAAGCACTACCCAGTAACACAACCAGACTTCAGTCTGATGGCGCTCAAAAGTATAGCCAACCAACAGATAGATGAGCATCACCATCAGAATGTTGAGTCGAGTCAAAAAATTAGAATTGGAAAGTCTAATCATTGGTCAGTCTTTAATGATCAACAGACCAACCCAACACAACCCAATACCAAGAAGCACATGCATCGCCGTAAAAAGTAGGAAGCCGGATTGAAGGGATTCAAAAGCCATCCATAAAAACAACAACCCACATAACAATTCAGGTATCGCCGAAAGTCGATTGCCCTTTCGCAAGTAGGGTGAAGAAGTCACTGCCTGGCCGGCCAATTTTGGCGTACGCACAAACTCAGATTTTCTTCCAAACCATCCCGATAATACGGCCTTACTATGCTTCAACGAGAGACCCATGTTCAACAATAAAAAGGCTGGAAATAAAACTGAAACCGGTTGGTTATTCTTTTTTCCTGAAACGAAATAGAAAAAAAAGATCGCCAGGAAACCGGCAAAGGAAAACATGCCTAGATCCAATACCCGCACCACCTGCTGCTCTGCGCCAGCTAGCTGAAAGAGAAAAATACTCGAGACCGCACCAACCAATAATACAAGAAACACCGAGCTGGCTCCCAGATGAAAAAAGGCATGAATCTTTTGCCTAATGGTCAGCGGAGCACGCAAAACAATACCCAATAACTTGAGAGCCGTTTCGGCTCCCCCCTTATTCCACCGTCCTTGTTGAGCAACCACCGACCGAATGGTTGAAGGAAGTTCAGCAGGACATAAAACAGAACCTTCATAGACAATCCTCCAACCTTTTAACTGTGCGCGGTAACTCAAATCAAGATCTTCCGTCAGGGTATCTGCACTCCATCCGCCGGCATCATCAATACACGAACGCCTCCAGATTCCTGCCGTGCCATTAAAGTTCATGAAACTACCAACCTGCATGCGGGCCGTTTGCTCAATAGTGAAGTGAGCATCCAAACCAAAAGCCTGTAATCGGGTTAGTAAATTTTCCTGTTCGTTGATATGTCCCCACCTGGTCTGCACTACACCAACCTGATGATTTGAAAAGTGATGAACTATTCGTTCTAAAAAATCTTGAGGCGGTATAAAGTCTG
>JBMSPY010000334.1:0-2708 GCA_049423005.1 Cyclobacteriaceae bacterium | reverse complement strand
CCTGCATTCGGGACAAGGCTGGTGTTCATGGTTTCGATCAGCAGGTGGAGTGCGTTTTGATCAAAGGTCAGCGGACATTGCATGAAGGCTTCCGATGAGAAGATGATCAGCCCGACCCGGTCCGAGTTGAATGCATCCACGATGCGTTTCATCTCGAATTTGGCCTTTTCGAGCCTTGAGGGCTGAACATCGAAGGCATCCATGGATTTCGACAAATCCACACAAAACAGGATGTCCTTACCTATGGATTTTACCTCACGACGCGCTGAACCAAAGACAGGCCCCAGCAGTGCAACGATCAGCAAACCGAGTATCAGGGGCCGTCCGCCAATCTTAACCCACCAGGCAAACGTTGGAGATAATCCAAGGATGCGGGCTATGGCGCGGATGCGAACAACGTAGGAGACGGAGGCGATGAGGAACAGGAAGATCCAGATGAACTCAAGTGTGCCGAACTCCCTGAACCAAAGCATATTGAGTCTTTCAGAGGACTGGAAAAAGAAGTGTCGGGGTGGCCAGATTCGAACTGACGATCTCTTGGTCCCAAACCAAGCGCGATACCGGGCTACGCTACACCCCGAGCAGAACCGATGATTAAAGAAATCATCTATCCTGAATGCGGCCACAAAGAAACAAGAATTTTTGACAAAAGAGCTTAAAAAGTGACTTGTTCCTAGAATTCTACGAGAAATAATTGTGCAGATGGCCTGTTTTAATTCTATAAGGGTCGGTAAGGTGTCCTGAATTTGTCCCTTCCTTGTCTTTTGTCGAATTTCGGCATGATTTTGGTTTTACAACCTCTAAACAACACCCTTATGAAAATAGCTCGTTTTCTCCAATTAATCGTTTTAGGCTCAGGTCTGCTTACTTTAAATAGTTGTAAGCCAAAGGAGCAGCTTCCTGCCTCCGAAAAGGAAGTACTCGTGCCTTGTTCGGGGAAGGACTATTTTACAGATACTAAATTTTTCCGGGCCAATTCCAGCGGAGAGAGTCAGGATCAGGTGACTTCAAAGAAGAAAGCACTAACTAATGCGCGGAATGAATTGGCTCAGGCAATCAATACAACTGTTAAGACGGTAACCGATGCCTATGTCAATTCACGGGAAATGAATAACAAGGAGCAAGTGGAAGAACGATTTGAGAGTTTGAACCGAGAGATTGTTGAGCAGACACTTAGCGGTACTCGTGTGATTTGTGAAAAGCTGGTTCAAACAAAGGCTGGCACTTATAAGACCTATATTGCAATTGAACTATCAGCAAATGAGCTAGTTAGCAAGTATCAAGAAAGGCTTTCCAAAGATGAGCGTCTTAAAATTGATTACGACTACGAAAAATTCAGAGAGGTTTTTGAAAATGAAATGAAGAAGCGTGGGGGTAACTAAGGAATTATCTTAGTTCATGAATGTAGTTTTTGATCGAGCCAAAAGTTTACTTCCATGAGACTTCCATTTTTAGCAATTGTTCCCTTATTATGGCTTGGACCCTGTGATGAGCCTTTTACTTCCTCCGTGCGTTCAGACTTTGCGGGTGAATGCATTGATGTTTCTTACGTTGCCGGTATTTGTGGTGAAGCTGTCCTAAAAATTGAGTCTAAAGATTTTCAATCGCTTGGTGAAGATTGGAATGGCAATCAGCACGTATTCTTTACGGTACTCCCTTGTGGTACGGATGAAGCCGCCTTAAAGACAGGTATCTTCAAGGTCTTCCTAAAGGAATCGAATTCTATTGATTTTGGAGATTGTGTCCGTTGTAAGGCTACACTTGCCTATGACGGTCAAAAGCGTTTTGAAATTGCTTTGACTGGCACTTGCACCAAATAATTTTGTGATCCCGGCTGGGGTCGAACCAGCAACCTACTGCTTAGAAGGCAGTTGCTCTATCCATTGAGCTACGGGACCCTGATTAAGGAATTTATAAAAAAGGCCCTTCCTTGGAAGGGCTTTTTTTATGCGGAGAGAGGGGGATTTGAACCCCCGGTACACTTTGACATGTACGACAGTTTAGCAAACTGCTGGTTTAAGCCACTCACCCATCTCTCCATAGTGCCGATCAGGGTCACTTTACCTTTCCAACCCCGGAGGGTTAAAAGGAACGCAAATATAAGGTCCTGAATGGAAAGAGGAAGTGCTAATATTCAAATTTAACCTATGGATTGCAGGAAGGGCAGAGCATAGGGTCCTCAAAGGACTTCCCATCTGGATTGGCTTTTATCTCGGTATGGGCACAGACCTGACAGGTATGAACTACCTGTAGAATGGAGGCTGTTGGGGTTTTGCATAAGCTGCACGGTAGTCCTGGTGCAGCAGAGGTTAGTTGAAATCCTGGGGCTCCACACTTTGGGCAAGCATTTTTGATTTTTTCGATAAGTTTTAAGGCAGCCTGTTCGATTACTTTCATCCGTGTAGGATTATTCATGGCCCGCATATCGGTTTCTGCTGTAATGATATGTCCGGCATCCGTGAGCAACGTAAACTGATAAACCAGATCGGAAATCGACTGGATACCCTTTAGCAGTTTAAGCTCTTTTCCTTTTTGGCCTTTTAAGATGATTTTGTGGGATGGAAATCCAACCCGCTCTGAAAAGGATAGGAGAATATCCAATGAATGGATTTGTTCCGATTGGAAGTTTGTTTCAGTTGAAAGTTTAACGGCAAAAACCTCCAATTGATTTTTTCGATCAATAAAGATTAGCGTTTCTTCATCTGAGG
>JBMSPY010000333.1:0-2723 GCA_049423005.1 Cyclobacteriaceae bacterium | reverse complement strand
CATTTCCGGACGATATTTTCTCACACAGCGAATAATCGCCAGTTGATCCTCCTCGTTGTTTTGAAATCGGCCATCTCGTAAACCAAGATTTTCTCTGACGTGAACACCCATAACTGCAGCAGCAGCCTCTGCCTCTTTGAGACGGATTTCAGCCGTGCCCCTGGTTCCTAGTTCACCTTGAGTTAAATCAACGATTCCGACCTTCTTTCCCTCCTGAACAAGGCGAACAATAGTTCCACCACAACCCAATTCAGCATCATCGGGATGAGCAGCCAAAACAAGAAGGTCAAGTTTTTCCATGATTCTAAATTTATGAGCCCCGTGCAGCCAACCACCGTTCGGCATCCAGAGCGCCCATGCAGCCGGTTCCTGCCGCTGTAACCGCTTGACGGTATACCTTATCAGCGGCATCACCAACAGCAAATACGCCTGGCACATTGGTGTAGGTTGAGCCAGGTTTTACTTTGATGTAACCCGTTTCATCCATATCCAATTTGCCATTGAAGATCTGCGTATTCGGCTGATGACCGATCGCAACAAAAAATCCTTTCAGGGCTATTTCACGCTTTTCACCAGTTTTATTATTCACCACCCGAATTCCGGAGACATCGTCACCGCCAAGTATCTCTTCAGTTTCTGTGTTCCATAGTATTTCGATGTTGGGGGTGTTGCGCACACGCTCTTGCATAATGCGGGATGCTCTCATTTCCTCTCTACGGACAATGAGGTAAACCTTTGGGCAAAGCTTAGACAGATAGCTGGCCTCCTCACATGCAGAATCACCTGCACCCACGACCGCCACATCCATTCCGCGGTAAAAGAAACCATCACAGACGGCGCAGGCAGATACACCTTTGTTCATAAACTTTTGCTCTGAAGGCAAACCAAGGTATTTGGCTGATGCTCCTGTGGCCACAATAATGGCATCGGCTGTCAGCTCAATTTTTTCATCTGCAACTGCCTTAAAGGGGTAAGATGAAAAGTCCACAGAGGTAATCAGACCATAGCGAACCTGGGTACCAAAACGTTCTGCTTGTTGTTGAAGCTCCACCATCATTTCAGGACCTCCGACACCCTTAGGATATCCGGGGAAATTTTCAACCTCACCTGTTATGGTCAACTGACCACCAGGCTGGCCGCCAGTATACAATATCGGGTTTAGGCCGGCACGGGCACCATAAATAGCTGCGGTATATCCGGCAGGACCCGATCCTATGATCAAAAGATGAATGTGTTCAGCAGACATGAAGGAATTAAAACTTAGTGGTTAATCAGGAGGCAATATTACACCATCGAGGGCACTCGAAAAAGCACCTATTTCAGATCCAAAATGAAATAAACGTGGGTTAGCCCAAATAAGGCTTCAAAGACTTGCTGCGAGTGGTATGACGCAATCGACGGATAGCCTTTTCTTTTATCTGACGTACCCGCTCTCGGGTGAGGCTGAACTTTTCGCCAATTTCCTCAAGGGTTAGCGCATGCTCACCGTTAAGTCCAAAATAAAGCGCGATAACATCGGCCTCGCGCTGCGTTAAGGTTCCAAGTGCACGGGTCACTTCCTTGCGAAGAGAATCGGTAATCAAACCCTGATCAGGAGTATCTTCACCATCGTTCTCGAGTACATCCAGCAAACTATTTTCTTCACCTTGTACAAATGGGGCATCCATTGAAACATGGCGGCCACTGATCTTCATCGTATCGATAACCTCTGCAGCTGTTACCTCAAGTACCTCTGCGAGTTCATCCGGTGAAGGCTCACGTTCGTATTTCTGCTCCAGCTCGGAAAAGGTTTTTGATATTTTATTGAGTGAACCTACTCTGTTCAACGGAAGTCTAACAATGCGAGACTGTTCAGCCAGTGCCTGCAGTATGGACTGACGAATCCACCATACAGCGTAGGAGATGAATTTAAAGCCACGCGTTTCATCAAAGCGCTGCGCTGCTTTGATCAAACCCAAATTACCTTCATTAATGAGATCACCAAGGGTTAATCCCTGGTTCTGATATTGTTTCGCAACTGAAACTACAAAACGAAGATTAGCCTTTGTTAACTTTTCAAGCGCAATTTGGTCACCTTCTTTTATGCGCTTGGCCAGTGTTACCTCTTCATCCGCTGTAAGCAAATCAACCTTTCCAATTTCCTGAAGGTATTTATCAAGTGACTGACTTTCCCTGTTGGTGATCTGTTTACTGATCTTGAGCTGTCTCATGCGTTCACTTCTAACTGTGGTTTATGTAAAACTCAAAAAAAAGTTTCAATTTTTCCAACTAACCTGAGTACCGATTTTCTTTTCGGTTTGAAAAATGCGAAACAAAAATTAAAAATGCAATCCACTTACCTCACTGGTGTAAGGGTATGGTTATAAAAGAAAATCCCCGGAACTGAAGAATACAGTCACGGGGATTTTTAAGGTTGATGTTATAACTTACTCCTGAGGCTTTTCCTCACGAGGAGGACGAGGGAGCAATGCTTTCATAGAAAGTCGGAATTTCCCAGTCTTTTTATCTACCTCGACAAGTTTAACTTGAACCTCCTCACCTACTTTCAATACTCCTTCCATAGTTTCCAAGCGTTCCCACTTGATTTCAGAGATATGCAATAAACCATCTTTTCCAGGCAGGAATTCCACAAAGGCACCAAACTGAGTAATGGTTTTGACCTTACCGGTATAAACCGTTCCAACCTCAGGAACTGCTACAATTCCTTTGATACGACCGACGGC
>JBMSPY010000332.1:0-2725 GCA_049423005.1 Cyclobacteriaceae bacterium | reverse complement strand
ATGCCATATTCTTTTACCGGTACGGGCATCAAGAGCAATAAGGCAGTTGGCATACAGGTTGGAACCGAGTCGCTGACCACCATAAAAATCTGGAGCCGCGGATCCGGTAGGCACAAAAAGAATTCCGGACTCAACATCAACGGCCATCCCAGACCAATTGTTGGCTGCACCGATTCCTTCATTTTTCCAGGCATTTGGATTTTCCCAGGTTTCGTATCCTTCCTCATGTGGATAGGGTATGGTGTGAAACGTCCAGACCAGCTTTCCACTAAGTACATCAAAGGCTCGTATGTCGCCCGGGACTGCATCGATACCTTCCGAAGTGCGGATCGGCATAACGATCAGATTTTCGAAAATGGTTCCGGGCGTGGAAGAAGTAACAAATTTATCTTTTGCCGACTCTGGAAGACCAAGGCGAATATCAATACTACCCTTCTCTCCAAACGATTCGATTGGCTTTCCGGTTTTGGAATCCAGGCACCACAGACGCGAACCTGAGGTAAAAAATATGCGCGCATGATCTTTGCCTTTCCACAGTGCCACGCCTCTGCTTGTGCCAAACCATTGACGGACTGGCTCGCCAAACATCCAAAGCTCTTTTCCGGTGGCTGCGTCCAGCGCAAAGGCACGAAGGCCTGCTGTAACACCAAACAACATGCCATCATGGATCACTGGCGACATCTGCATCTGACCGCTATCGGGTGCAGCATAAGACCAGGCGACGGTTAGCTGACCAACATTTTCAGGTGAAATTTGATCTAGCCGACTGAAGTGGTTTCGATCTGGTCCCCCAAGATAATCAGACCATTCGCGGTAAGAAGTATGGTTTGAGCAAGAAGCTGCGGCAATTCCAAGTACCACAATGAAAAATATTCTGTGCATCATATCTGTCGAAGAGGAATCCGTTTCAAGCCAGGTATTGCCTGAGGTAATTTCGAGCCGTGAGGATAGCCTTTTCAATATCCTGATCAGAACCTTCAAAAGACTTGTCTTCAACTTCAATACACAGCGGACCACGATAACGGATGTCGGTAACAGCGGTGAAGAAGTGATTCCAGTTCACGTCACCAAGTCCAGGCAGCTTAGGTGAATGGTAGGTAAGCGGTGTAGACAGAATTCCATTTCGATCGAGACGGTTGCGGTAGACCTTAGCATCTTTTAAATGAATATGATGAATCCGATCCTTGTAATCATAAATCGGCTGAATGGGATCCATCATCTGCCAGATCATATGGGAGGGGTCGTAGTTTAATCCGAGTGTTTTTGAAGGAATTATTTCAAACATGCGATCCCATACGGCAGGACTTATAGCCATATTTTTACCTCCAGGCCATTCGTCATTGGTAAACAACATCGGACAATTTTCGATACCGATCTTGACACCAAGATCCTCGGCATAGGTAATAACGGCAGGCCAGGTCTTTTTAAATCGAACAAAATTTTCGTCAATGGTTTTCGTATAGTCGCGCCCGATAAAGGTATTCACTACTGGAATGTTCAAAACAGAAGCTGCTTTAATTACCTTTTTAAGATGATCTACAAAAAATTTGGCTTGCTTGGGATCCGGATCTAATGGATTCGGGTAATAGCCAAGTCCGGAAATGTAAACACCCTTATCGGCGGCATAAGCCTTCACATACTTTGCCTTTTTGGAATCTAAGGTCATTACATCAATATGTGTAACACCGGCATAACGGCGTTCGGCCTTTCCTTTAGGCCAACACATTATTTCCACACATCGAAAACCATTAGCTGAAGCAAAATCGATCACCTGTTCAAATGACCGGTCGGCGAGAATGGCACTTACAAAACCAAGATCTAACATGACATGAGAATTTAGTTGATTGACACTTCCGAAATTAGATCAAACGATTGAACATAACCAAGACAATATCTGACAAACAGAGGTGTCTACTTGAGCGCATTGCCGATACCCACCAGAACCACCGAACCTATAATGGCAAGAATACCGGTAATGAAGGTGTTGCGCGTCTTCTTGCTAACACCCTGCCATTCGTTTAAGTAGAGCCCCCAGACATTTGCCACCAGGATGATAAAAGCCATATGCAGGATCCAGGAACTAGCGCCATTGCCAAGTTTACTTTCCCCCATCCCATAAAAAAAGAACTGCAGGAACCAGGTTGTTCCGGCCAAAGCTGAGAAGAAATAATTCTTGATTAATGGACTTTTGGAGTTCACATAATCACCAAAAGTCCGATTGCGAAAATTAAGTATCAGGGTCCAGATCAGATTGGTAGTCAGTCCACCCCACAATAAAACCACATAGGTTACATTATTTTGAAACAACGGATTCCATCCTGCCGCAACGGCCTGCTCTGCCATTGGCTTTCCTGCCTCAATACCAAAATTGAAACATGAACTCAAAATTCCGGAGGTGACTGCAACAATGAGACCTTTTGTGAGGTTGAATTCAGAAACACTCTTCTTTTTGATCTCCTCAGAAACTTCCTGCTCTTTAAGCATACCTGCACGCCCACAGACATAAATCCCCAGCAAACAAACAACTACTCCCGCCAGAACGATGATTCCCCATACGGAGGTGACCATTTCCGTAAACGTTGTTTTTCCTTCAGTTGGGAAAATGTTATACCAAATGGAGGGCAGCAGAGATCCAAAAGCCGAACAAAATCCAAGGACAACAGAATTACCTAAGGACATACCTAGGTACCGTACCCCAAGACCATAAGTGAGTCCACCCACTCCC
>JBMSPY010000331.1:0-2729 GCA_049423005.1 Cyclobacteriaceae bacterium | reverse complement strand
CCATCTGAGTCACTCAATTATGACAGGACGCCAGAGGAAAAAGCGCACTATGACAAGGTCATGGCGCAGACATTTTTCGATGAGCATGAAATGAAAACCATCACACTTCTTGGTGACATCATCATTCCCCGTGATGAAAAATCAGGAAGCGCATCCGATGCAGGCGTGCCTGCTTTCATTGAATTTATTGTCAAAGATATGCCACACCATCAGGTGCCCATGCGTGGTGGTTTGAGGTGGTTGGATATTCATGCATTCAAGAAAAAGGGAAAATCCTTTGTAGAGTTGGATGAAAAATCGCGATTGGAGATTGTAGATGAAATCGCCTATTAAAATGGCTGGACATTCAGTCAAATAAAAAATATGGAAAGGCCTTTATTGATCTTGCTCCGGCGGAGCAAAACTGGATGGTGGAACAGATTGCCTATCCTGAAACTGCGGCACCTGAAATGAAGCAAGGTGTTGCTTTTTTTAATCTGATGCGCGACCTGACTGCCTGCGGATTTTTTACAAGCAAGATTGGAATTGAAGATTTGGGATATGTTGGAAACCGTCCTAACCAGTGGGATGGTGTTCCGCAGGATGTGCTTGATCAGTATGGATTGAAATATGATCAGCGTACCCTTGATATCAGTGTAAAATTTAACTCCTGAAAAAACTGTGATTTCAAGAAGAAGTTTTGTTAAGAAGGCCACTGCTGCAGCTGCGGTTTTGCCCTTAGGTGTTTCTATTGTTCCACGCAATGTTTTGGGTAAAGGGAAACTTGCTCCAAGCGATACTCTTTACATTGCCGGCATTGGAGTAGGAGGTAAGGGTGAATCTGACATTGGCACATTCGTTAAACATAAAGCGGCAAAAATTGCATTTCTGTGTGATGTGGATGACCGCCGTGCTGAAAAATCAGTTAAGTCATTTCCAAAAGCTCCTTACTACAAGGATTACCGCAAAATGCTTGAGAAGGAACATAAAAATATTGATGCAGTGTCTGTTTCTTCTCCCGACCACATGCACGCCGTTCAGGCCATGGCTGCCATGCAACTTGGTAAGCATGTGTATGTCCAGAAGCCTTTAACTCATGATATCTATGAAGCCCGAATGCTGACGGAAGCAGCAAAGAAATACAAGGTGGTAACCCAAATGGGAAACCAGGGTGCTTCCGGTGATGGTGTCAGGCAAATGCGCGAATGGTATGAGGCGGGTTTAATTGGAGATGTGCATACCGTTTACTGCTGGACCAATCGTCCGGTATGGCCGCAGGGAATTCCCTGGCCGGATCGAAAAGCAGAGGTTCCCAAAGAACTGGACTGGGATCTGTGGCTCGGCACTGCTCCTCAAAAAGATTATATAGATAAACTTGTCCCTTTCAACTGGCGCGGCTGGTGGGATTATGGTACAGGTGCTTTAGGTGATATGGCTTGTCACATTATCGAACCACCGTTCAGAATTTTAGGTCTGGGCTATCCGACTGATGTCGAGTGTAGTGTGGGTAGTGTTTACGTGGATGAGTTCAAGCGCGGCTATTTCCCCGAGAGTTGTCCGCCTTCATCACATGTAATCATGACTTTCCCTTCATTAAGCGGTAAGCCATCTGTAAAATTCCACTGGATGGACGGAGGTATTCAGCCTGAGCGACCAGAGGAACTTGGACCAAATGAAATGATGGGTGACGGAGGTAATGGTGTGATCATGATTGGTAACAAGGGAAAAATGATGTGCGGAACGTATGGTGCGAATCCACAGCTATTGCCGACTTCAAAAACCAAAGAAGTTAATGTACCACAAACCATTCGTCGCATACCTGGCGGTGCAGAAGTTGGACATTATGTGGAATGGGTTGAAGCCTGTATTCAGGGATATGGTAAGCTGGAGTTGAGTTCAGACTTCGCGATGGCTGGCCCATTGACTGAAAGTATTCTGATGGGAAATCTGGCGATCCGGAGTTTTGATGTACGCAAGCCTAATCTCACTAACCCTGGTCAGTTCAGATATCCCGGACGCTACATCAAACTCTTGTGGGATGGGCCCAACATGAAGATCACCAACTTTGATGAGGCCAACGAGTTTGTTCGTAGAAAATACCGCGAGGGTTATACGCTATAAACGAATCAGCAGACTTTGAAGCCTGTGGCCACGCCGACTTCTGCTGCCTGGCCATTCAGTTTAGCTTCAATGGCCTTGGCAGTTTTGGTGATAGCCAATCCACCAAGTCCTGTGCAACGAAGTGTGTGTGGTATCACATCTCCAACTTTTTTCATGGTCTCAATGACCTCGTCCAGCGGGATTAAATGGTTGTAGTGCGCAAGGGCCATGTTGGCGCAGGATAATGCGTTGCTGGCTGCCATTACATTTCTATTCAGGCAGGGTGCTTCCACGCGGTCGGCGATGGTATCGCAGACCATTCCAAGGGAGGTTTGCAATGCCATAGATGCGGCGGCGAGGGATTGATCAAGTGATCCGTTTTTCAAAACAACAATTCCGGCTGCAGCCATTCCGCTGCCCGAACCACATTCAGCCATGCAGCCACCAACTTCTGCAGCGAAGGTTGCATGTGCCGCGATGAACACGCCTATCAGGCCGGCCGCGAGCATGGCTTTGCGGTGTCATACACGCCCGATGGCTCGGAAAAGATGATTGCTGATGCACAGGAACGTATCGTTGATGCATTCCGGGTGAAGAAGCTGGACGTAGGGCAGGTATTTGATTCTCTGCGTGCAACCACCCTTACCGCC
>JBMSPY010000330.1:0-2730 GCA_049423005.1 Cyclobacteriaceae bacterium | reverse complement strand
CAAACAACAAGTTGTACTGCCAGCTGGTAAAGTCACCAATTGTGGAACCAATGTAAGCAGCGACATCCGAATCACGGAATACGTTGGCTACCATCGGAGGAATGAACATCAAAGCCTGAGCAAAGATGATTGGCATAACTCCTGAGGAATTCAATTTCAATGGAATGAAATCGCGCTTGCCACCATAAAGTTTGTTGCCTACGACCTGCTTTGCGTATTGAACCGGGATGCGGCGTGTAGCCTGGGTAAGTGCAATTACACCAACAACTACAAAGAATAGTGCCAACAACTCCAGGATGAAGAACAAAGCCCCTGCCATTCCTTTGGTATCAGCTTCCTGCCATAAAGCTTCAGGGAGGCGAGAAACAATACCTATCATAATGAGCATACTGATTCCATTTCCAATACCCTTGTCCGTGATGCGCTCACCAAGCCACATACAGAACATGGTACCAGAGATCAGAATGATAATTGCTGGGATGGTGAAAGACCACAATCCCGGATTGATGATGGCTTCTGCATTGATTGTTGTGCGCAGGTAAGCGAAAGACTGAGCAGCCGTGATCACGATAGTGAGGACACGGGTGAATTGGTTTAATTTTTTGCGACCGCTTTCACCCTCTTTCTGCATTTTGGCAAAATGAGGAACGGCTACCGTTAACAACTGCACCACAATGGATGCGGAGATGTACGGCATAATACCTAAAGCGAAAATGGAGGCTCTACTCCAGGCACCGCCCAGGAAACTGTTGATCAGGTCGAAGAAACCACCACCCTGCTGTTCGGGAAGTTTGGTAAAATCTACTCCCGGCAGGACCACGTAGGAACCAAGCCTGAACATGATCAAAAACCCGATCGTATTCAGGATCTTGATGCGCAGGTCCTCAATCGAGAAGATGTTCTTTAATGTGGTCCAGAGTCTATTCATTACGCAACCTTGGTTACAGCGCCGCCAGCTGATTCAATAGCCTTAGACGCTTTTTCTGAAAATGCATGAGCCTCTACAGTCACTTTGCTTTTGATCTCACCACGGCCCAACAGCTTGATGCGATCGTTTTTGCTGATCAAACCATTTTTACGAAACAGTTCAATGCTAAGGTTGGATTCACCAGTCTTTTGAACTAGTTGCTCCAGGTTATCCAGGTTGAGTGGCTTGTAGTAAATCTTGTTATTGTTCTTGAAACCAAACTTCGGCGTACGACGTTGCAATGGCATCTGACCACCTTCGAAGCCAAATTTCTTGTGGTAACCGGAGCGGGATTGTGCACCTTTATGACCACGACCTGCGGTAGAACCGCCAGATCCCTGTCCGCGGCCAAGTCTCTTATTAGTCTTGGTTGAGCCCTTTGCCGGTTTTAACTGATGTAATTTCATGCGTTTATCTTTAAATCCTTTCTCCGAAGGGTTATAACTCGGTTACTTTGACCAGGTGGCTTACTTTTTTCACCATACCCTGAATTTGAGGAGTGTATTCCACCTCAACAGAAGCGTGCAGTTTTCCAAGACCCAGTGACTGAATGGTCAGTAACTGAGTATTAGGTCTTTTAATGGTGCTGCGGGTTTGAGTAATCCTTACTTTGGCCATACGATTATCCTTTAAAAACTTTAGACAATTCAATACCGCGGTTACGTGCGATGGTGAATGGGTCGCGCATAGAGGTAAGAGCCTTAAATGTTGCTTTTACCACATTGTGCGGGTTAGAAGATCCTTTTGATTTTGCTAAGACGTTGTGTACGCCAGCTGATTCGAGAACGGCACGCATCGCACCACCTGCAATAACTCCTGTACCAGGAGAAGCAGGCTTAAGCAGAACGAGACCACCACCGAATTTGCCAATTGACTCATGGGGAACTGTTCCTTTAATGATTGGAACCTTCACCAGATATTTTTTAGCGTCTTCCATTCCTTTGGCAATGGCATCGGTTACCTCGTTGGCCTTTCCGAGACCATATCCTACGACACCGTTACCGTTTCCAACTACCACGATGGCAGAGAAGCTGAAACGACGACCGCCTTTCACCACTTTTGCTACTCGCTGAATGGCGACCACCCGTTCTTTAAGGTTGATTTCGCTGGCTTTTACTGAACTGACGTTGCTTTGTGACATGCTTTAAAAATTTAATCCGCCTTCCCTTGCTCCTTCAGCGAGGGCTTTGACATTTCCGTGATAGAGATAACCATTGCGGTCAAATACAACTTGCTCTATGCCTGCTTCTTTAGCACGCTGAGCAACCTTGAGGCCGACCGTTTTTGAAATCTCAACGTTGAGTTTACCCTTCTTTTCTGTTTCCATTGAAGAAGCAAAAGCTACCGTGTGACCTTTAGAGTCATCGATAAGCTGGGCATAAATGCCGCGGTTGCTTCTGAAAACAGAAAGCCTAGGGCGGCCCGTGGTGCCTTGCACTTTCTTCCGGATCCCCAGTTTGATTCTTTTCTTTCTTCCCAGTTTGGACATATCACGTTTTATTTAGCAGCAGCCTTACCTGCTTTTCTTCTTACAAACTCACCCACATAACGGATACCTTTTCCTTTGTAAGGCTCCACTTTACGGAGGGATTTAATTTTTGAGGCCACCTGTCCGATCAATTGCTTGTCGATTCCTTCAAGGATGATGGTTGGGTTTTGACCTTTTTCCTGAAGAGCCTGAAGTTTCAATTCTTGAGGAATGACCATAAATATGGCGTGTGAGTATCCGAGGCTAAGCTCCAGGACATTGCCTTGCGCGGTTG
>JBMSPY010000329.1:0-2745 GCA_049423005.1 Cyclobacteriaceae bacterium | reverse complement strand
TTTTTCGACTGCTTCTGATCTTCTGAATTTTGTCGATATGCTTCTTCATGGAGGTAAGCATGGTTCACAACAATTCCTTTCAGAAAAAGTTGTTCGAACTTTTTTGACGGTAGATGGTTATGGAAACGGCCTGGGTTGGGTAATGGATCCCGAATCCTCCTTTATGCAAGGAGTTCCTGAAGGTAGTTTTGGTCATACGGGTTTTACAGGCACCAGTATTGTAGCTATTCCTTCAAAAAAACTTAGTGTAATTATTCTGACCAATCGTCAGCATGTTGGATTTCGTGATGGCAAGAATTACACCAATGTTAATCCGCTACGTCAGGCCATTTTGGAAAAATGTCTGGCGCTTTATCGGGATTGAAATTAATTCTCTTTGGTGGTGACCGTACTCATTTAGGTCAGCCATTCGCAGACACTATGTTTGTATCACGATGATGCAGCAGAGATCGGTTTAACCAAAAGACAAGACATATCGATTCTAAAAGATCGTAAACTTCTCTTTTCCAAAACATCAGAAAAGTTGTTCGTTAAACCTGGGTTCTGTTGTAGTCATTTAGATTGTGGCAGAATAAAATCCTTAAAAGGCAATAAACTGCCATAGTTGACTCTAATTTGGGCCCGTGAGGGCCTGAATTAGTTTATAGGGTTCTCAACCTTTAGAATAAGTCATTAGAAAGTCGTAGCTCTCCTTTAGTTTTTCAAAAACATCTCCCTCCACTTTATCCATTTCCACAACCAGCCAGTTGTGGTTTTCACTGGCGGACTGGAGAATGGCAGGCATATCCTGACTTCCTTTTCCTACTGCAGTCATGGGATCCGGATTGTCTTGAGCGAGTGATTCGTGCCACTGCGCCGGGCCATCCTTGATGTGCAGGAATTTTGCACGGGTTCCGAATTTTCGAATAATGGTTGCCGGATCCAGGCCCGCTACTTTGATCCAATACGTGTCGAGCTCAAAGAATACATCTTCCCCAAGCTCTTCCAGTAAAATTTCATAAGGTCGACTTCCGCCAAGGTTGTTTCTAAATTCCCACCAGTGATTGTGTAAACCAAACCTTAATCCATTGTCTTTTGAAAACTGAGCGGCCTCTTTGTACAGCTTAACCAATTCAAAGGTCCCTTCCAAGGTACTGTACCGTGGATCTTCCGGCCAACCATGCCAGATCATGCTGGTACAACCGTAGGCCTGGGCAGTCTCTAAATAGGTTTTGCGGTAATCGTTTGTAGGAATTTCAATATGTGCAGAGGATACCTGAAAACCATTCTCGTTTATCAGTCTCGCACCTTGGTCCAAAGAGATTCCTTTCGGCCAAAACGCAGTTTCAACATGACTGAATCCAATGCCGGCCAGTCTTTTTAAAGCTCCGGCAGCATCTTTTTCAATTTCTTGACGAATGGTGTAGAGTTGTACAGAAAGTTTGGGTTGCATAGAGGCAGTGGAGGTGCAGCTGGTTAGATAAAAAGACTGCAGGGCTGCACCTGTGAGGCTTACTCCTGCTGATTTCATAAAATCTCTTCGTGATGGCATACGGAATTCTTTTACGGAATAGTTTTACCAAGTTAGGTAATTGTCCTGACCATTGATTTATTTTATATACAGAAACGAGGTTTAGAAAATATGAAACTGGAGCACGTGGCCATCTGGACCAATCAATTGGAAGTATTGAAAGCTTATTATGAGGAGTTTTTTGGCGGCACTTCCAATTCCAAATACCTTAATCCTAAAAGAAATTTTTCCAGTTACTTCATAAGTTTCGAAAGTGGTGCGCGTCTGGAATTGATGTCTCTACCTGATTTACGTGTCAATGAAAACGATCCCTTGAGTCCATATCAGGGAATCATCCACCTTGCATTTTATGTTGATTCGGTTGAGGCGGTTGATGCCATGGCGGAGCGCATGCGTGTAGCCGGGTATCCCATTTTAAGCGGGCCACGAAGGACAGGCGATGGATATTACGAATTTGAGACTTTAGATCCGGATCAAAACCGAATTGAGGTTGGCACACCCCTAAATCTGTGATTTTATAAATCAAAGCGCATTCGAATATCGGCCACTCGAAAGCCTGATTCGATTAATTTTTTATACTCGGTGCTTTGTGGATTCAATAGTGGATTGGTGTGATTTAAATGAATGAAATGAATTTTAGCGCGTTCCTGCTTGGGTAGTGCGCTAAATCGATTCATACTTTCTTCTACCAAAGGATGAGGGATGGAGCTTATATCACGGTAGCCTACTTCAGCAGAATTGAAAAATGTACCATCGATGAGCGCCACATCAACTCGACTGATCCAATTTTCAATGGGCTGATTCCACTTTTCCCATTTATCGATATCCGGAATAAAGAGTATTTTTTTTGATGGTCCTTCAATTAAAAAACCTGCTGTTTCAGAGTACTCATCACGATGCGGAACTTGCAATGCCATCACTCGAATTTTTTCAGAAAGGTTTAAATAGACTTCGCTATCCATACTTTTTAGTAGAATATTTTGTTCGCGAACCAGCTGACTCCATGGCCCGTTTTTAGTTAGAAACCCAGTCATTTTCGGAAGCGCAAACACGGTTACGTTTTTAGCCCCAAGCGCTTCTTTACCCAGAAACATCAATCCGCTGTAATGTCCGATATGGGCATGGGTAAGAAAAATTCCGTCTGTTCCGGCTGGGTGCTGACTTTTCCCAAATGATCTTAGAAGACGAAGTTGGGATTCGATATCCGGTGTGGCTTCAAACATCCATGTTTTACC
>JBMSPY010000328.1:0-2763 GCA_049423005.1 Cyclobacteriaceae bacterium | reverse complement strand
ACCGTTTGTGGGAAGTATCATCGATCGGTACGCTACTTCTGAAAGTGCCGATCCTGCGTATGCTATTGTTTTTACAATGTGTGCTTTTGCTTACCTGATCGCCTGGGTACTGATGTACCTACTAACTCCTGGAATGAAGGAGGTCCGAAAGTAAAGCGCCGGAAACCTTCCGGAACCGATCATCTTGTCCGGTACAGAGAAAGTACTTAATCATCACTGCAAGCTCCAACAGAAATTCATAATGGGTATCCTGAAATTGCTTTACCCAAGTGTTGGCGTGGTGGATAATTTCTTTGGCATGCTCCGGATGTGAACTAAAATAATCCATACGTTCCTCCACATCGGAAAAATCAGGTTTGATTGAAACATAATGCTTATCCGGTATCAATTTAGCCTCCATGAACCAGGTCTCGAAGGAAGGCGGTGGCATTACCGCCAAGGAACCAGAAGACATAACCCATTTCAAATTGGAGGCTACATCGTATCCCTCCAGACAAAGAATGTATTTATACCTTAGGTGATCAGGAATTGAAATTTTGGGACGATACCATTGGTCGTGAGCCGAGCCGGTATTGATCTGTCCAAGATCCATTTTGGGGTGCCCAAAGTATTTCGTGTAGAATGACCTACGGTTAGATTGCTTGACTTCAGCCATACCAATAAGTCGGTCGGCTTTTTGGTGAAAGGCTATAGCGTCTTTGACAAATGCAAAGTGTCGAACCTTATTGAATTTCATCAGCACAGCATTCTGATTATCCTGCCGTATGGGACGGCTTTTGGTCAGAGCTGGATATTCCGGTGAAATAGTGTTGTCACCAAACAGATAACTTGCCTGAAAGTCTGGCGGAAAGTAACGGGCTGTTTCGCGGGCATCAAGGTAATATACTCTGCCCCTTTTCGGGAGTTTCATTTGACTCAGACAAGGAGCAGAGGCCGCTAGTTGCGCCTCAGGTTTAAGTTTGTTGTAATGGTGCAGGCGATCCATAAACGCTTTATCCTCCAGGCGTTCGAGCTGGCTCAGCAGACCATCCAGACGAAATCTAAAAAAGGCATCTGGCAAGAGTTCTTTTACCAGTCCAGAAAAGTAAAAGCGCAATTTATTGTTCCGGCCCGAGGAGCTATACATGGCTACTAAATCAATCAAAAGTATGGAAACCGTGCCAATAAGTCTTAATTTGGCACTTCGGATTTATGAGCTACTCTACCCCTACCTTCTTTTCTCAATTACGCCGGGATCTCCGGGCGCGTATCAAGAAAAAAATACTTCGCAACTACGAAGAACCGTGGATGAAAATGCGGGAGTTCGATATCATCCTCGAACTGCTGAATACGATAAAACCAGAACGGTGTCTGGAATGGGGCAGCGGGTATTCCTCCTTGTATTTTCCAAAGGTTCAAAATAGTATTCAGGAATGGCATGCGATAGAGCACCATCCGGGCTGGTCAGAAATTGTCCGAACCAAAAATCAGGACAGCCGAATCCACCTGCATACCGTTGCTCCGGATGATCCAAATTATTTTCAATTCAAAGGTAAATACGGACCCAAGCTGGAGGGAACCTATGCTGATTTTAAATCCTACATTGAATTTCCCAGAACACTTGGCGGCCAATTTGATTTCATTTTTATTGATGGCCGAGCGCGGAAAGAATGCTTAAAGCTTGCGTATGACCTGGTCACCGATCGTGGCATAGTCGTCGTTCATGACGCCAACCGTGATTCATATTTCGAAGACCTTCCACCCTTTAAATCTTTTATTCGCTTTACGGATTTCCGGCAACACCGCAAGGAAGGAGGCATTTGGGTTGGCCGGAAGGATCGGCCGGTTCATGAACTTTTAAATATACCCCTCCACGAAAAGATGTGGCAACATCATAATTTTTTAGCTCGGGTATTTTTTTTAAAATAGTACCAACAACCTATTTTATTCAGAAGTTTGACTTGCGGAGATGCAACAATCTCTTTAATATTCCGCATGCGAAAAACTGTCCTGGCATTCCTTGCAATTTTTTTTCTTTTTTCTTGTCAAGAATCCAACCGCAGCACTACCAGTAGAGTCGAGGAAGGATTTGACGGACCACTCGAATTCGAAAAATTTCATTTTCAAATACGCACACCAGATGATGCCGTTCGACCTGGTTACCAGAAAGGGTACCTACTGAAGGAGTTAACGAAATCTCGTGCAGCCAACCTCAGAAGAGGACGAACCACTTCAGCAGTTGTGCTCCAGTGGAAAGAACGCGGTCCCAACAACGTGCCAGGTCGAACACGCGGGTTACTTGTAGATCCGGGAGATCCCTCAAAAAATACCTGGCTCGCCGGATCTGCCAGTGGTGGCGTTTGGAAAACAGTAAATGGCGGTTTGAATTGGACTCTAATTACTCCTGATCTGCCAAATCTCGCCACCACCGTACTGGCTATGTCGACTTCTAATCCCAATATCATTTACCTGGGAACAGGGGAAGGGTTTTTCAATTTAGATCGCGTCCGCGGAAACGGAATTTTTAAAAGCACCAACCGGGGTGACAGCTGGAATTTGGTCAGTGGCACAGAAAGCTTTGGTGACATCAACCGAATCATCATCCATCCCACGAATGAACAAATAGTAGTTGCAGCCTCCAGTACTGGAATGTACAAAACAACAGATGGAGGTTCGTCCTGGACCAAGACCTCTTCGCGCACCAACCTACAAGACCTGGTAGCTGATCCCGCGAATTTCAATATCCAATATGCGAGTCAATTGGGTGTAGGTGTCTTAAAATCG
>JBMSPY010000327.1:0-2772 GCA_049423005.1 Cyclobacteriaceae bacterium | reverse complement strand
CGGTATTGAAATTAATGTTAGGTTCAGCAAACGTGTCCCGGAACCGAAAGGCTTGTTGCAAAATTACTCATTCGCAGTCATGACACCGTAGATTGAACACGCCATTTTTAAAATAAAAGTTCTGTTTCCCGTTGCTTAATTTGCAGAGAATTTAGTTAAAGCACCATTGTATGCTTCCTGTCAACTTTACTCCCGGACCATCTCAAATCTACTTCACCGTTGAAGACCATATTCGTCAGGGTTTCAGGGAAGGCATACCCTCGATTTCACATCGCAGTAAAACGTTCGAGCAGATCTATAAAACGGCTAAAGAAGGAATCTTCAGCTTACTGAATGTACCCGCAGACTGGGAGATGGTTTTTACGTCATCAGCCACCGAAATCTGGGAACGTTCTTTAGAAAATCTGGTAACCGAAAGGTCTCATCATTTCGTAAATGGATCCTTTTCTAAACGATACTATGAATTCGCAGGCTTGCTTGGAAAAGAGGCTGGAATAACCCAGGCCAGGGAAGGTCAAGGTTTTGATTTGTTCACCGATTCCTTAGACGCTGAACTCATCGCGATCACTCAAAATGAAACCAGCACAGGTGTCTCCATTCAAAACGACTGGATTGCCGAAATCCGAAAACACAATCCGGAAGCCTTACTCATTGTTGACGGCGTTTCCTCTTTGCCACATCTCCAACCAGACTTTTCCCAGGTCGATTCGGTTTTCTTCTCCGTTCAGAAAGGATTTGGCATGCCGGCCGGTCTAGGTGTATGGCTCGTCAATCAGCGTTGTGCCGATAAGGCCGAACAAAGAACCCGGGCAGGTCTTCGTACCGGCACGTATCATGCGCTGCCTTCTCTCCTTTCGAATGCGAAAAAATTTCAAACACCCTCCACACCAAATGTGTTAGGCATTTACGTGCTATCAAAAGTTTGTGAAGACTTGCTTCGGCGGGGAATCGACACCATCCGAAAAGAAACAAATTATAAGGCTTCGTTGTTGTACCACACGCTCGATCAGCATCAAACCATCAAGCCATTTGTGACCGAAACGAAACACCGGTCACCAACCGTTCTAGTTGCTAATACAGATGGTCGCACCAAGGAGATAGCCGATGTATTGTTGAAGAACGGTTTGCAGGCTGGCGATGGATACGGCCCGGGTAAACAGACCCAATTGCGTTTTGCAAATTTCCCAGCCCATTCCAAAGAGGTTTACGAGCAACTTTGTGACCTGCTCGCCAGGTTGGACTAATCATGCACAAAGGGCCTCATGCTATCCTGCTGACGATTTTGCTATGGATAGCAGTCCATGGAAGTTTCGCCCAAAGAAATGTATTGGATAAACTGATTCAGGAAACAGAACTACAGGTTTCCCGCAATAATCTAGAAGCTGCTCTACCCAACGCCCACCGAATTGTTCAGTTATTTCCAACCAGTCCGGATGGCTATTTACTCCGTGCGCGCATTTACGAAGGGCTAGGAAAAAATGCAGCAGCGCTTACTGACCTCGGACTAGCCATTGCCGTTGATCCGGAAAATCCGGAATCACGATTCATGCGAGGAATGCTGGCCTATCGAAACGAGAGGCTTGATCTGGCCCGAATCGACTTCAGATTTTTGTTGAAAACAAAAGAATCGGTAACCAATACAGTATTCTTCCGACAAAATAACTTTCAGGGAACCGATCGGATCACCACCATGCAAAGTGGTCCTACCGATCAGTTGCTTCATTTATTAGGGTTAGTAGAAATCAAAGCTGCGAATTATAAGCGAGCCATAGAGATATTGGATTCAGCTGCCGTCATCAACAGATATGAAGCTGACGTCTTTGCACACCGTGGTCTGGCCTATGAAAAAATTGGAAACGATTCCCTGGCTAATCGTGATTATGAAATCGCCTTCAAGTTAAATCCGGATCATCCCATTGTGTTGGCCAATCAATCCATTCGATTGAGTAAGACTGGCAAAGCAGAAGAATCAAAAGCACGTATTTCACAGGCCATTCAGATAAACCCGCGATCTCCTGACCTATATGCCGAACGAGCCTGGTTGCATTTGGAAGAAAAGAACTTTGAAGCGGCGCTTCAAGATTACGATTCAGCCATCCGAAGAGATCCGAACAATACCGAATGGTGGTACAATCGTGGCTTGGCTTTAGAGAAATGCGGAAAACCAATAGCAGCATTTGATAGTTTTGGTAAGGCCCTCATACTAGACGAACGCAATGCGAAAGCCTGGTTTATGCAAGGGTATCTTCAATTAAAAAAGAATCAATTTTCAGAGGCTGTTAAGAGCTTCACCAATGCGATTACCATTGACTCCAACTATGGAATGGCTTACCAAAATAGGGCTATCGCCTACTATCGTATGGGGCAGTTACAACAGGCTTGCGCGGACGTTGAACAGGCTACCCAATTAGCACAACCTGAGGCCGTATTGATGAAAAAGAAGATGTGCAGATAACCTGAAGAATCAGGATTTTTTCCGTCCACCAAAACGTCCCTTACGCTCCGGAGCATTCGCCGCCAACTCCAGACATTCCTCCAGGGTTAATTCCTTAGGTTCCTTCCCTTTTGGAATCTTAACGTTCTTTTTGCCTGCTTTGATGTATGGACCAAACCGACCATTAAGCACCTGAATCTCATCATTCCCTTCAAAGGTTTTGATAGTTCGGTTCGCGTCGGTCTCTCTTTTTGTTTGAATCAATTCAACAGCACGTTCAAATGTAATTGTATACGGATCCTCGCCCTTAGGAATACTTACAAACTTTTTATCGTGCA
>JBMSPY010000326.1:0-2783 GCA_049423005.1 Cyclobacteriaceae bacterium | reverse complement strand
GTCGGATACAGTATTGCAGCCTGATCTTATTGTTGTTTGTGATCCCTCAAAACTTGAATTAAAAGGCTGTGTCGGCGCACCAGATCTTGTAGTTGAGATTTTATCACCTTCCACCGCCACCCGAGATGTAAAGGACAAATACTTCATTTATGAAACATACGGGGTAAAAGAATACTGGATTGTTCAGCCGGAAGACAAAACCGTCACCATCCACACCCATACGCCTGAAGGAAGATTTCAACCTTTAAAAATGCGTTCCATGGGAGAAAAACTTGAGAGTCCACTTTTTCCCGGATTAACCGTTGACCTGGATGAAACCTTTAAGACTCAGGTTTGGGAAGAAAAAGAAGAGTATGGAAATGATCTAGTCAGGATCTGACACGTAATAACAACCCAACAATGAAAGGATTATAAAATCCTTTTACTTTTTTCTGTAAAACCCATGCATCGCTACCACATGAGGAAAGCTTAAGGCAGAGAGAAAGACAAAGAAAATGCCTACCAATCCAAAACCAGTACCAGTTGGGGAATAGGTCATTAAGATCCAGTACAACAGGCCCATCATCAGCCAGGCGCCGAGGCTGAAAGGAAGCGCAGAAACAAATAAATCAACATTGGATTTTTGAAATTGATTACGGATGTGTCGCCATCCGCGCAGGCTGTGTTGGAAAATAAAGAAAACACCAAAAGCCATTAGCAAGGGAAGCTGTGTGGTTAGGGCGAGCGATATACAACCGAGCAGTAACTTTCGACTTCCTAAAATCAGGGAATTCAGAAATAAAAGAGCCAGAACCACTAAGGAGACAATACCCCACTCTTTAGAAATTTCTGTTATCGTAAGCTCAAGAAGAATTTTATTCAGATCAGGGATATGAGAAAGCAGAATGACCGAAAGTGTACCGGCGCCCTGGAGCATTACATTAAATCGTCCTCGACCATCGCTAACTTCCAATCCTGACTCAACCAAATCAGCCTGTCCAAAATGCCAGGCCGAATACAAAAGAAAAATAATGAGCGCAGTCGGTGCATGCAACAACCAAATAAGCAACATCACAGTACTCTGAAGAAGGTACAGAGATATGAAGGACAGATTTATTTTTCGAACGCCTCCCCTGCTGTCCAGCATATCATCTATGGCTCCGTGAGGAATTCCCACCACAATTAAGCCCACAAGTAAAATACTCCAAGCCACTCCGTCACGCAGTGTTGGCACAAACCATCCCAATAAAACAGTAAGGGAAGTACCGATTAAAACCATCAGTTCCGTTCGGTGTTTTTTAAAAGAATACCACTCACGCACTACCAAAGCCTTTAAAAACAGTACAATTGGAAGTCTGATGAATATTTTAGCCTCCTGCCAAATCGAGGATCGCTCATCCAAAAATTGGAGTACCCGGCTTGCCGGCACAGATCTTAGCAGGTGATCAAATATCCGTTTGCCCTGATCTGGCCACAAATAGAGAATGATGAGCAGCAAATGATCATAAAAGCGAAAACGGGCTGAACTTTTAGCAGCCTGAACGGAGACTGAATTTTTTATAAGAGCATCGGCAGTAGCTGTGGCATGTCGGAACATATTTTTAAAAGCGTATCCCGTGCTGGGCTTTACCATACCTGCGCGTGTTCCCAATCGATAAATACCCTCCATTACTTCAGGCTGATCAACTGAATAGACCATAGGAATACCACCCGTCTCAGTCTCGAGCACATCATAATCGCCGAATTTCTCCCGGATGTAAGCCTCAAGCTGAGGTCGTGCCAAAGATTCATCGATGGGGACCTCACCAAAACGAGTAAGCTCCATCAACCATTCCCGATCATTGTAAGGCAATCGATACAAAAATTGAGTTTGGTTATCTTGCGGCACCTCAAAATCCATGAGGGTAGCATGACGAACATTAGCCACCGGATGATGTAATCTGACTTTCAATCCAAAAAAAGATTGAATAAGAGCGACCTCCGGAAATACAGGAGCGGATCGGGCGACTGTTCTGGAATCGAAACAACTGTCACCTGTAAGTTGAGTACTTTCAGTACGACAAATGCTTTTACCATCCTGCCGGACGATTTCCAAAATCCTCTCTTGGTACCAATCAATCGCATATTGCTCCAGAAGGGAGCGTGTGAAGCGGTATAGATCAATGCCCCGAATATGATAATAGCGCATGGGCTCGATAGATTGAATCATTCCATTGAATTCAACCTGTTCCCAAGAATGACTGATGATGGGTTTAAATCGGGTTACGAGTTCAGAGGTCGGTTCAGCCCAAAAGCAGAAGGTACGGTCGTTGATATCTTTCGAAGCAGGCTCAATAATGGCAATGTGTTTATTAGCTAGTAAACCACGACTATGGAGTTCATGAAACAGAATACAGGCGGACGCTCCAAACCCGGAGAAAATGTAATGGTAATGCATGGAGGTGGGCCGAGGATGGTTCAGTGTGTGCCTGAGTTTAAAGCTGAATTTACAGTTTAAGAGGAAAATAAAGGGAGGGGTTTGACGTCCGTGACGGAAATCGGGAGTGAATGGTAGGATTGGAGTGGTGTAGAGTTTATTTCATTTTCAGTTAAAATACAGGGGATACTAGAATTTCAATTACCTAACTTTGCCGGAACTTTTTGCTTGAAACTTAGGTTTTAAGTGAGACTGGGGCCGACCGGTATTGACAGGTTGTGTGGGTTTGCAGACCAGCATGCAGGCGCGTGAAGCCAGCGCCTTGAACAAGGGTTTCGAAACAATAAGTGGCGAGAATACCTACGCCATGGCTGCTTAATCTGACCTA
>JBMSPY010000325.1:0-2784 GCA_049423005.1 Cyclobacteriaceae bacterium | reverse complement strand
TTGGATCAGTCCGGAATAGTGACGGGCATTGGTTACCACCGTCTCACCGGGACGTACAGCCATGTTCCCAAACAACTCCAATATTCGCTCTCGTAATTTCTCCAAACCTTCTCCACGCTTTGCTGAAATACAAATAAATCCCTTGGATTCCAGATCGTGAATGACCGACTCGGCTACCGTATCGGATTTGTTTCCAATTGGTAGAACGGGAATGCCGTATGACCTGGCTTCCTCTAATTCAACTTCTGCATCCGATTGCCTTAGTTTCGTCAAATCGACCAGATATAGAATGAGCGAGGCGATCTTCATTTGTTCAACCGTTCTGGAAACACCAATTGCCTCGATTGGATCACTGGTTTCGCGTAATCCCGCTGTATCCAAAAAGCGTAACGTGAGACCTCCCAAGTGCACGACATCTTCAATCACATCACGTGTAGTGCCCGGAATATCTGAAACAATAGCCTTCTCTTCCTGAAGCAGGGCGTTTAATAAGGTTGATTTTCCTGCATTGGGTTTACCTGCAATTACTGTGCGCACACCGTTGCGAATCACATTGCCTCGATCAAAAGAATCGATCAACGGACCGATGTGGGTCAGTAAAGCAATTACCATAGTTCGCAGCTCCTCGCGCTTGGCAAACTCTACATCTTCTTCACTAAAGTCCAATTCTAATTCGACGAGCGAGGCAAACCCGATGAGCTGGTCCCTTAAAAGAACCAATTCTTTGGAAAAGCCACCCCTCATTTGATGCAAGGCTGTCATCCGTGCACTCTCGCTTTCCGAATGAATCAAATCGGCAACCGCTTCAGCTTGCGTCAGGTCCAGCTTTCCATTTAAAAAAGCACGGCGCGTAAATTCGCCGGCTACTGCAGGTCGGGCTCCTGCGCGGATAAAGGCTTTTAAAATTTCTGTTGCAATTAAGGGTGAACCGTGACAGGAAATTTCAATCGAATCTTCTCCAGTATAGGAGTGGGGTGCACGAAAAACCGAAACCAGCACCTCATCCAAGACGCGATCACCTTCTGCTAACTTTCCAAAATGAATGGTGTAGCCGGGTACACCAGTCAAGTCCTTACCTTTAAAAAGGCCTGCTGTCATCGCAATGGCATCCGGACCGGATAACCGAATCACGGCAATCGCACTAACCCCATTGGGTGTGGCCAGAGCCGCTATGGTGTCGCCGGAAGAAAGGTTATGATTCACGGTGCTACTTGTAATTTTTCATAATCGATATCAGCATAAAGCTCCAACCTCCAATTAACAGAAGCCCGCCAAGAGGTGTTATCAGCACGAGTGGAAAAATAATTTCCGATAGGCACAGCACATATAAACTCCCGCTAAAGCAAATCACGCCTGACAGGAAAAGAGAGGAAGTAATTTTTAATCGTTTAGGATCTTGAGGCAATAGTAAAGCTGTGATCAGTAAGGCCAATCCGTGAATGATTTGGTATTGAACCGCCAGATCCCAGGTATCCGTTCGGCCGCGTGCCGTCAGCATGGCTTCTAAGGCGTGCGCACCAAAAGCTCCCAGGGCCACAGCCAATCCGCTAAGAACGACTCCTGCAATTAGGGTTGTACGTTGGTTCATGCTATAGTTGGATAATTACGTGCTCCAAAAATTGTTGTGCCAATGCGCACCAGCGTACTTCCTTCTTCCAGCGCAATCTGGTAATCGCCGCTCATACCCATGGAAAGTTCTTCCATCGATATGTTTTCTCCTGTAGGCATGGATTTGATTTCTTCAAAAAGTTTTTTCAATGTCTTGAACTCTTTCCGAATGATATCCTGATTATCGGTGAATGTGGCCATTCCCATCAGTCCTTTGATTTTAATCCATTTCATAGAGGTTATCTGTGGTATGGATGTTAATAATTCCTCGCGGTCAAATCCGAATTTGCTTTCTTCTGTTGCGATGTGTACCTGGAGTAAGCATGGAATGATGCGCTGGTTTTTCTCACCCTGCTTATTGATTTCTTCCAACAACCTCAGGCTATCCACGGAGTGAATCAGGCCTACGAACGGAGCGATGTATTTTACTTTGTTTCTTTGGAGGTGGCCAATCATGTGCCTTTCAATATCGGTGGGTAGAGCAGCGTATTGCTCTGGGAGTTCCTGCACCTTATTTTCTCCAAAGAGCCGCTGACCGGCCTGATAGGCTTCTTTGAGCTTTTCCACGGGTTGTGTTTTGCTAACCGCGATGAGCCGGCACCCATGAGGAGTCAGTTCACTATTCAGGCGGTTCAGGATCTCGCTGATCATTTTAATTTTGAGGCGGATTACAGTACTTTAAATCGGACTGCAAATATGGCGATTTTAGGAACCCTGATAAAAAAAGGTCTCAAGCTGCGTCAAACCTTCCGGGAAGATTTTTCTTCACCGTTTGATCTTCAGAAAAGTGAACTGAGGAGTTTGCTGTTTGAGGCCCGAAATACTGAGTTTGGACAGCATTATGGTTTCAAAAACCTGCTGGAGGCATTCCGTAAAGGTCACACCACTTTTTACGATGAATTTCGAAAGGCCGTTCCGTTACACGATTACAATAAAATGCATCGTGAGTGGTGGCAGTTATCTCTTCAAGGAGTTAAAGATGTAGCCTGGCCTGGTCGTACTAGGTATTTTGCGCTCAGTTCTGGTACCAGCGAAGCTTCCTCAAAATACATTCCTGTCACACGTGACATGACGAAGGCTATTCAACGGACTAGTATTCGTCAGATTGTTTCACTCTCGCGTTATGATCTCCCGGCCCATTTTTTTGAAGGAGGGATTTTGATGATAGGAGGAAGC
>JBMSPY010000324.1:0-2813 GCA_049423005.1 Cyclobacteriaceae bacterium | reverse complement strand
TACCCTGTGGGGCGTATACCGCTCATCACAATTTGCTTCTGCTTGTCCATTGGGAACGAAGATAGCAAAACGGATCAGTTATCTTTGTATCCCGTTACAAAAACAGCATATGGCAGCCAGTATTATTCACTTGGAAGAAATCAAAAAAAGTTACTTCATGGGCAAACATGAATTGCCTGTATTGAAGGGGTTGTCGCTGGATATTTTTAAAAATGAATATGTAGCGCTGATGGGTCCGTCCGGTTCTGGGAAAAGTACCCTCATGAACATCATTGGCTGTTTGGATACTCCAACCGCAGGTCGGTATGTGCTCAATAACAATGATGTAAGTCAAATGGAAGACGATGCCTTGGCCGAGGTTAGAAATAAAGAAATTGGTTTTGTATTTCAACAATTCAATTTACTTCCACGACTAACGGCCGCAGAAAATGTGGCGCTACCCTTGGTATATGCGGGTATGAAAAAGAAAGAACGGCTTGAAAAAGCGATGCAGATGCTTGAGCTCGTAAAACTGACAGATCGCAGTCATCACCGCCCCAACGAATTATCAGGGGGACAATGTCAACGTGTGGCCATTGCCCGAGCGCTGGTCAATGACCCGTCGATTATACTAGCCGATGAACCAACTGGTAATTTGGATAGCCGCACATCCGGAGAGATCATGGAAATATTTGAAGAGATCTTCCAAAACGGAAACACCATCGTAATTGTAACACACGAAGAAGATATTGCCAATCATTCCCGCCGTATTGTTCGGTTAAGAGATGGAGTGATTGAAACGGACAAACTCAACCCACGTTTTGAGAAACAAGCCGCTCATGCTTGATTTTTTTTAGGACCAACCGAACCTTCGGCCAACGCCATTGTTACACTACTTTTGCAACCTTAATGAAACTGTGTAATGGCATTTAGAATCTATACCAAAACAGGCGATAGCGGCACCACCTCCTTGATTGGCGGAACCAAGGTCCCAAAATCTCATCTTCGAATTGAGGCTTACGGAACTGTCGATGAGTTGAACTCCTATTTGGGGCTCTGTCATGATTTAATTGAAGACAAATCCACCAAAAAAATTCTTTCGGAAATTCAAGACCGCCTATTCACCGTTGGATCCTGCTTGGCTTGTGATCCGGAAAAAGAACCAGGCCTCGCTCTCCCCGATCTGGTACAAGACGATGTGGTGTTACTTGAGAAAGAAATTGACCGAATGACAGCTGAATTACCCGAGATGAAAAGTTTTATTCTTCCGGCTGGTCATCCCACTGTTTCTCACCTCCATGTTTTACGTTGTATTTGCAGAAGAACTGAGCGTTGTTGTGTTCGAATGGGGTATGAAGGAATCCAGGTGGAACCCTTGGTGATCATCTATCTAAACCGACTGAGTGATTATTTATTTGTACTGGCGCGCTATATCGGACAACAATTAGGAGCAGCAGAAGTGCCTTGGAAGCCGCGTATCAACGGCTAAATCACAAATTTTCCATCTCGCATGGTGAGTACACGGTCACTTTGTGCAGCCAACTCTTCATTGTGCGTTACTATTAAAAAGGTTTGCCCTAACTCTTTTTTAAGGGAATGAAATAACGCATGCAGTTCTTTTGCATGCCCTCCATCCAGATTACCAGTTGGTTCATCGGCTAGCACAATTGAGGGTTGATTGATAAGTGCTCTAGCTACCGCAACCCGCTGCTGTTCTCCGCCTGACAACTCCCCAGGTTTGTGTGTCAGTCGATCTTTCAAACCCAGTTTGTCTAATAATTCTGTGGCTGCTTTTTTAACCTCAGTTTTTTTTCGTCCGGCAATCCAAGCAGGTATACTTACGTTCTCCAAGGCGGTAAACTCGGGCAGTAAGTGATGAAACTGAAAAACAAAACCAATCTTTTGATTTCGAAAGGTAGCAAGGGCGGCTCCAGAAAGGGTATCCAGGTTTACGCCATCCAACTCCACTAACCCCTGATCAGCCCTGTCCAGCGTACCCAAAATATGCAAGAGCGTACTTTTTCCACATCCAGAAGGGCCCACAATTGTAACCAACTCACCCTTACTGAGCACCAGATCCAATCCACGGAGTACCTCCACAGATCCATACTTCTTATATATAGCACTTGCCTTTAACAAGGGTAGAAATTATGTCCCGAAACTATCAAAATCCCCCCAAACCAGGATCTTGTAGAATGGTTATTTGGAAAATAACCTAATCCGATTACATTTGCGCAAAAATCGGACTATGTTTTGGACACTTGAGTTGGCCTCGTTTTTGGAAGATGCCCCATGGCCTGCTACAAAAGATGAGTTGATTGATTATGCGATCCGATCTGGCGCCCCGATCGAGGTTGTAGAAAATCTTCAGGAATTGGAAGACGAAGGTGACGTCTACGAAACCATCGAGGATATCTGGCCTGACTATCCTACACAGGACGACTTTCTGTTTAACGAAGACGAGTACTAATCAATTCGGAAAATTACTTTTCCATTTTCTCAATGACCGTTTGCGTTACACCCGTAAAGCTGAATCCACCATCGTGGAATAAGTTCTGCATAGTCACGTAACGGGTCATATCGCTGAACAACGTGATACAGTAGTTGGCACAATCATCCGAACCTGCATTTCCGAGAGGGCTCATCGCTTCTGCATAATTCATAAAGCCATCAAAGCCCTTTACTCCACTACCAGCCGTAGTACGTGTAGGAGATTGCGAAACTGTATTTACTCTCACTTTTCTTTTTACACCATAGTGATAACCAAAACTACGCGTTACACTTTCCAGCAACGCTTTTGCATCTGCCATTTCATTATAATCCGGAAAAACACG
>JBMSPY010000323.1:0-2821 GCA_049423005.1 Cyclobacteriaceae bacterium | reverse complement strand
TACTGCACGGTAAATTCCTGCTTGCTCAGAAAGGAAAGAAGAACTACTTTTTAATTCGGGTAGAAAAAAATTGAGAGCAGAATTACTGCGCTTTATACCTAAAGGTTACCCTTCCTTTTGAAATTGGCGGAACATTATCACCAAGCGGTGTAAAACGTCTCCTTAGAATTTCTTCTCGGCAAAGCTTTTCGGCAGCAGGACTTAAACCCCGCTCAATAGGTACTAGCTTGACAATGTCACCGTTCTCATCAACCTCAATTTCGAAAACAAGTTTGCCATTTTTCTCTGTTGCCGGTAAGGCTACCGATGGTTCACGATCCCACCTCCATCCTGCCAAAGAAAGTGCAGTTCCGGTACCATCGCCACCTCCACCACCTCCAGGTACGCCGTATAAGGCTTGAGCATCAATTTTTCCTTCTTTAGATCCTTGATCACCTTTGGCATTAATAGCATCGCCCTGGCTGGAGGGTTTTGTTTCATTGGTTTTATTTTCTCCTGGATTGTACACAGCTTTTGAATCCACAACCGGTTTTGGCTTTTCAGGTACAGGTTTTATTACTGGCTCGATTTTTTTCTCTTCTACCGGCTTTTTAGGCTCTGGTTTTTTTACCTCGGGTTTAGGTTTTTTTACCACCACAGGGCTTTCTACAGGTGCAACAACCGGCTCAGGTTCCGGCTCCGATTCAGTTACCTTTTCCTCAGGCTGGTCAGCTTCAGTTGTTTCTTCCACCGGTGTTGTCTCTGAGGACTGTGGTTCCGGCTGAACGTCACCGGATCCGGCGTCTACTAAACCAAAATTCAACTCAATACCATAATCCGGAATAGGAGGATCAGGCGCTTTCCATGCAGCCAGAAAAAATAATAATACCCCGATCATCACATGTAATCCAACGGCCAATACAGCCGCAATCCGTCGATTTCCTTTTTCCTGTGGTGACTCAGTGAAAGCACTCATAGTTATTTATTTCGGCTTCGTGGCGATGGTGACTTTGGCTTTCAAACCAGTGGCTATGCCGGCCACATGCACCAACTCTTTGGTTGGAACGCTTTCATCGATATGGAGAACAACTACTCCTTCTGCGCCCTCTAGTTTAGCAGCCAGCTCTGATTCCAATGATCCTTTTGTCACGCGCTTTTCATTAACGAAATACTGCAGATCGGTAGTAACCGTCACGGAAACCTTCTGCATTTCAATCGCCGCTGATTTACTGGTCGGCAAATTCACCGGTAAACCCGATGGCGTTATGAATGAAGAGGTCAGCATAAAAAAGATCAGCAGCAAAAAAATAAGGTCGGTCATCGACGCCATGCTGAAGGCGGTGTCAACCTTGTTTCGTGTTTGTAAATTCATCGTGGTTCCTGTAGCAGGTCAATAAATTCTATGGCCGAGTATTCCATCTTATGCACCAGCTTGGAGACCCTGGTAACCAAATAGTTGTAACCGAGATAGGCGATGATACCGACAATCAATCCAGCCACCGTAGTGATCATGGCCTCGTAGATACCATTGCTCAACAATTTCGGACTGATAGTCCCCTCCTCTTGTGCGATGGAAATAAACGCCTGGACCATGCCCATTACTGTTCCCAGAAAGCCCATCATCGGCGCAGCTCCTGCAATGGTAGCCAGCACAGAAAGATTTTTTTCAAGTCGGAACAGCTCGATCTTCGCCACATTTTCAACCGAGGCTTCGATGGTTTTCAACGGACTTCCAATACGACTGAGACCTTTCTCAATCATGCGGGCCACCGGGCTATCGTATTGACCGCAGATGATTCGTGCACCGCTCACATCACCTTTCCCTACGAGCGTTTTGATATTTTCCATAAACGACTCCGGGCTGCGGTCAGCCTTATTGATGGTCATCCATCGTTCAATAAAAATATAGATAGCCACAATGGAGCAGAGCGCTATTGGAATCATGATTGGACCGCCTTTCAAAGCGAGATCCAATACAGAGACAGCGTCTGCAGGAGCTGAGGTTCCTGTAGTGATTTGAGTAAAAATTGTCATGTTTAAAAAATATAGAATTGGTTCAATAACGCATCACCCAAAGATCCTGGCCATACTTTTCTTTTAGCTGATCAGCTTTCTGCTGAGCTAACGTAAATGTACTATCGGATGTTATGGCCAGACGATGAAATTTCCATTTACCGTAAGGTGGAATAATATTTGTCGAAATGCCTTCGGTAGTAAGTTTTTTAGCTCGGTCCATAATCAAGTCGCCGTCGATTGAACTGTTGATGACCACATGCCACCGACCAGTTTGGGATTGAAGAATTTCAACCGTTCCCAAAGCAACAGGTTCAGGCGCCTGAATAACAGGCACTTCTTTAATCTTGGATTCGCGTGCACGCTTGGCCTTTTCTTCGGCCTCTTTTAGCTTCATTGCACGTTCAATTTCTTCTTGTTTCTGATTTGGAATGGCCACCCAATATTGGTAAACAAAAAATAGACTTACGAGCACTAAAATGGGAACTAGGATGGCCAGAATGACACGGATTTTTTTTCCTGAATCATCATCAAAGGAAGTCGACTGATATCGGGTGCTTTCGTGAACTTCTTCAGATTGACTGGTAACATCCTCTGGAAATTCCTGCTGTTGGGCAGAATCCACCGGTATTTCCTGAGTGGCAGGTAATTCTTCCGGAGCGGGTGGCTGAGCAATGGTTGAGGGCTGCTCTGCTTCAAGCTCTTCCAAAGGCTTAAAGTCAGGATCTGGCAAACCGAAATTATCATCCTCAGGAGTGCCGCCGTGTTCAGAGTCTTTCATTGCAACCTTTCCGTTTAAAGGATAAAAACAAATTTAATGAATATTATC
>JBMSPY010000322.1:0-2831 GCA_049423005.1 Cyclobacteriaceae bacterium | reverse complement strand
CGCCATTTTTGGCGTGCTCCGGCTTAAGAAGCATGTCAATAGCGCTGCGATAGACCGTCAGATTCCAGACCATGCCGCCTAAGCCACTGCTTGATTCAAAGCCTAATGTTGTGCCATCAGGGCTGGCGATTCGCGCATCCGGTTTTATTGTGTACTGCAAGTGGCCAGCAGGTGGCAGGTTGAGTTCTGCCTTAATCACCTGCGATTTCATCAACGTATCGAATTCAGAACCGGAAATTCGAAAGCGGATGTGCTCTGTAGCCAGGCGTAATTTCATGAATGACAGACTCCCATTGGTCAGGGGTGTTTACGTTGGTTAGATCTTTGGCGTTAATCTCATCCATAGAGATGATATTCATACAAAGCGGCTGAAGAAAGCGTTTTATGGACCAAGATTGCGCTAATGCAAGATCCGGTTCGGTGCGTCTCGCAAGATCACAGGCTTTTTGGGTTAGGTTGATCACAAGTGGTAGTGGAGATCCGCTGACATAACAGCCGTCAAAACCTTGCGATTGATTGATCAGGTGCTGGAGTATCTCTTCGGTCAGCAAAGGCGTATCGACCGGGATAAAGATCAGGGTTGCAGAGTCTTTACTCTGCATGCTGACCAAGTTAAGGGCACTGACCAACCCTGAGACCGGGCCCAGCCCCGGGGTGTTGTCATGAACGACGCTTTGAGGTCCTTCTGGCCAATCCGGACGATTCGTGCCACTCATGAGAACTCGATCACACCCAACTTTATGGAGTAGTAGGCGTGAACGTTCAAGGAGGGTTAAACCATTAATGCGCAGCGTAGCTTTGTCTCGTCCCATTCGGACGGATCGTCCTCCAGCGAGAACGATACCGATCTGCCTAATGATCGGCATGGGTTTTGGTGCAGCCTTCATAAGTGACGGGTCCGTGAGAGCAGAGGGCGTGGCCTTGCACCCATTCGCTATCGCCATCCGTGTAATGTTCTTGTTTCCATATGGGCGCCCGGTGTTTGATTTCTTCGATGATGAATCTACATGCCTTGAATGATTCGTCCCGATGAGGCGAGCTTACGGCGATAAGTATGCTAATGCCGCCGATATCAAGTCGTCCCTGGAAATGCTCAATAAAGATGTTAAGGTTTTTACCCCAATGAACACGGGCTTCGTCGCATAGTTCTCTGAAAGTTTGGAGTGTTAATTCTTCGTAGACATCATAAGAAACGCCTTTGACCGACTTTCCAAGATTATGATTGCGTACGGTTCCAATAAACATGTCAGCAGCGCCATGTTCAGGGTCTGCAATAAAATTGATGGCATCTTCCGTTGATAGCGGAGCCATGGAAATGCCAAGATGATTGAGCCCTTCCATGTTAGCCTCCACAAACCGGCGGCAAAATGGCGAGATCCATTGATTCTTCGACGCAATCACAATTTGTTAATACTCGACGGTTGGTTGCTAGTGCTGATTTTTCAATCAATTCGTCGTCCCGGAAACCAGGGACAAGATCTCGAAGCGTTTGTGCTATCTGTTCCTTTACCTCAGTGATGCTGGCGCCATCGGCCACTGAGAGGCTAAGAGTTCCCGTGTGGTATTTCCTAAAGGCGCCAAACAACTTAACCCTTAAATCTAATGTCTTTTCCATGTGATTTCTTTCTGATTTTTAAAAGGCCAGAGGAAAAAGATCCATTGGCGCAATGCAGACGGAGTCATCTATAGCCAGATCATTCTGGCCTTCACCCAAGATGGCCCAGCAGTTCATATCGAGTAGCGGAGATATTTTGAAAGACTGTTGACCATCAAGAATGGTGAGATGTGTCTGACCATGGTCATCGCTGTCCAGCCTGGCCTTGAGGAAATTCCGGAGGTCTCCCTTTTTAAAAAAGGGATGCCGTAGCTCTGCATAATGAAACGATTCTGCCGGCATGCCGAGGAGCTGTCTGATCAAAGGTTGGACAAAGAATCGTAAACCTACAGCTGTCGAGATTGGGTTGCCAGGTAGGCCAAAGTAATAGCGGCCATCAGGAAGTACAGCAAATAGGACGGGTTTACCGGGTTTTATTCCGACGCCATGAAAAATAATTCTGGCACCATTACGCTGAAGTAATTCAGGGATAAAGTCCCATTTCCCCATTGACACAGCGCCCGAGCTGATAATGATTTGGGCACGCTTTCCTACGTTCAAGGTGTCCACGAATGTTTGAATATCATCGCCCATACTCCCTGCATACCAGGCAGGTATACCGGCAGATTTGAGTAGACTTAATAGATAAGGTGCATTCGAGTTGTAAATTTCACCGTCTCTGAGCGGCAAATGATATGCATCGCTCACTTCTTTGCCAGTAGTGAATATTTCGACTTCTGGCATGTGGAAAACGCTGACTTCATGAATTCCAGTCGCAGCCATTGCAGCAATATGCCCTGCATGGATCCGAGTACCTTTGGGGAAAAGCACCTGGCCGGACTTGAGGTCTTCCCCAGCGTAGCGGATGTTGTCGCTCTTCTGCAGGGGTGAGGTAATTTGCACTTCAGTAGTTTCACCGTTGGCGTTCTTGATAGCAGTTGTTCGTTCAACAGGCACAACTGCATCAAATCCGTTAGGAATTTTGGCGCCAGTCATAATTTCTACCGCAAGGCTTTGATCTGCATGATCAAGAACATCGCCTGCGGCCAAGCAGTGCCTGACACTGAAGCGTCGGGGCTGGTCAGCGCTGATTCCGGCGGTTTTGCTGGCATGCAGTGCAAATCCATCCATCGCTGAATTATTAAACGACGGCACATTGATCATGCTGCGTATATCGGTGGCGACGATTAGTCCGAGCGACTCGTTTATGTCGACAAGTAGAACAGACTGAAGTTTT
>JBMSPY010000321.1:0-2833 GCA_049423005.1 Cyclobacteriaceae bacterium | reverse complement strand
GTGTTCCTGGATAAAAGGAGCGCGTAGATAGAAAGTCTTTTAGCTCGTTTCGAGAATTTTAAACCGCAAAAACATTTCTTCGCTATACCATCCTTCTTCTCGGGTTCGGCGAATGACGTCTTTATGATTATTGCGCTTGTAGGCAAAAGCTTTCATCTGCTCCTCATTCTCCCAAATGGAAAAAGTGGCTTGCTTGATAAATGGAATTTCTCCAATTCCAACCGAATAAATGAATCCTGGATTTTGTTCAAATTGATCTGCCGCAGCAGGTACTGCTTTCCAAAAGGAGATCAGTCGGGATAACCGAATGGTCGCACGTGTGAGCACACCGATTTTCCCTTCGTGTGCCACTTGATTTGGAGTTCCCTGAATAAAGGTTTTACCATCCCAGGTTCCGTGACCTGCTATTGGTTCAAGGTGAAAGTACTGGTTGCGCACGCGAAATAATCTCCACCAAAATGAAATAAAAGTACCCAGTAGTTGATTGGTCCACGTCTTAATGGGCGGGGTTGTTCCTTCTTGTCGATAAAAGACCATGATGGCCCATTGATGAAGATCGGGACGAATATCAAAAGTCCCGTTCTTACCACAACCCATAAGTTTATAGAACGAAATTTTTCCGTTGAACCAGAGCGGAAAATGAAATAAAGCCATTGACAGAAAGGCAAACGGTATGAAGAGGGTAGGATACTGACTGACGATCAGGATGGTCCTGAAGCTCGCTTTCAAATCCGTTTCAGCATCATTTGCCTCGACGGAGTCTTTCATAGATTGTAACGTTCATCAGAATCAGCAGCATCCCGTAAAAAATATCTTCTATCGGTATGGTGTAAAGTCTTAAGGCTAAGTTTTCGGCATCGTTGTAGAGTACCACGGGAATAGCGGTCAGGAGTCCATTCACCATTAAAAATGGGATCAGACAAATTCCGTAGGCTATCACAAAATAATTTGGTTTGAAATCACGAAAAGCACTGGGTAGTACTGTTACTGTAGCAAGGAATAATCCATTTCCGATTCCTGTCCATGAAGTGTAATACCGATCGTAGTTCAGTGCACCAATTAGAAAAACAGCCACACCTGTAATTTGCAGCAGTTGCATAGCTGCTTTTTCGCCTTTGATTCCCGGAAACCAGCATCGAATGCATTCATAAATAAACAGACAACAAAAAGGAACGATAAAAAAGAAAAGAACTTCTTCAATGGGTAGGTTTCCCAACTTAATTCCGGTAGTGTGTTGTTCGCTGAACCACCACACTCCCTGGTTGGTGAAGTACATATCCCAAACGATAAAAACCAGTGCTGGAAGTGTTCCTGCTTTAATAACATCTATCCACTTTTTATAAAAGCCTACTTTCTTATCAAAGCTTAGCGCTATCGGTCCGGCGATAGATCCAAGCATGATCAAAGCATAGGTATAGTGGCTATCCATTTTTTAAGGAAGAGCAATCCAAAGAACCAGGAAGAAGGCGATTTGAATAATGAATAGCCTTAATGCGAATGGGTGTTTTCGGTCGAACGGAATGACGTGAAATGCCATAAGGATAAGAAGGCTTACCAGAAACCAACTCATGTAGTTGAATGCAGGCACGCTCCCTGATCCGATCCAGGTCCAGAAACCCAATTTAATGGCCACTGGCTCGAGCAGCCAGTCGAATGCAACGGCTAACCCAGACCCCATCAAAGCGATCATAATGATTTGATGATGACCATAGAGGGTATCCAACTTCTCTTTCAAGACATTGCCGATAAACCAGGAGGCCAATATTCCGCATCCATAGGTGATTACAAACCAATTGATGCCGATCACCAAGGGCACACCCATAAATTTAGGACCGAGCACCCGGCCGTATTCGTATGCGCCAAAAAGCTTTCCCGTATTTACTCCAATCACTTCAGACAGTAGACCAAGAACTACTGCTAACAATAAAAATAGAATAAAGCCCCAGTCCTTTTCATCACGCGTCCACCAGAGTAGACCAAAAGAAAGGAGGAGATTGTATGGGGTGAGTTCAATAAATCCATGTCGCTCCAGGAATATAATTCCCAGCAATCCAATCATATGAAATATGATGGCAATGGCCGTCGCCCAATCATCCCTGCTAAGTTGCTTCAATTGCTCTGGCATATTGCTAAATTAAAAATACATTAGTTTAAACGTTCCTTGACCTGCGGAATTAGATCACAGGCGATCTTTGCACTCTTAAGACACAATGGAATTCCGCCACCGGGGTGCACACTGCCACCGCAGAAGTACAATCCTTTCAATTGGCTTGAGAAATTGGGGTGTCTTAGAAATGCTGCAAATTTTGAATTCGAACTAGTTCCGTATAAGGAGCCCATGTAGGAGGATGTCCTAGTTTCGATGGTTTGGGGATCGAGGGTTTCCTCAACTTCAATCAGGGACTCAATATCGCGACCTAACATTCTTTTTAGCTTGCTGGTAACCGACCGGCGAATTGCTGGACGAAGCTCATTCCATTTTTGTCCTCGGTGGGCTGGAGTGTTCACCATTACAAACCAATTTTCCTTTCCGTCCGGAGCCAACCCTTTTTCCATCTTCGAGGTAATATTGATGTAAACGGTTGGATCATCAGTTAAATCTCCTGATTTAAAAATTCCTTCGAATTCCCGCAGGTAATCTTTGCTGAAAAAAATATTATGAAGATCAAGTTCCGGGAAGGTGGAATTGATTCCCCAGTAAAAGATGAATGCGCTACTGCTGCGCTCTTGTTTTAAAACTTTGGTGGCGCGTTCTGTATCCTGCAGGAGAGTCTTATAGGTGAAATAAACATCCATATTGCTCACCACCACGTCGGCATCAATCGATTGGCCT
>JBMSPY010000320.1:0-2836 GCA_049423005.1 Cyclobacteriaceae bacterium | reverse complement strand
ATCTTTACTTATTTAATAAATTTAATATACGAAATTAGATCAGCTGCTTTTGTAATTATCTCTACTTTAGCACAGGCTTAACACCAAAGTATAACCCCAAAAAACTGTGCACCTTTCTGTGCACCCTAAATAAAAAACCCTTGTAAGTATATAATTTACAAGGGTTTACCGTTTTTTGAAGTGGTGTGGTTTACTCCACCCGAATTGTAGGACTTGATGTAGAAATACCGTTCTCGTTAAAGGCTTCAATCCGGTAGAAATAGGTCTTTTTCAGGTCCATTCCTTTATAGTAGAAATCATTGGCGTCGTAAACCATAATGGAGGTGTATAATTTTTCCGGATGAGTACCCAGGTAGAGGTTGTAACCAATGGCCTGATCGACCGGATTCCATTTGATCCATGCGCTGCGCTTATCTTTTTCAGTTCTTAAGACGTAAAAATCCTTTACAGCTGCAGGTTTTGTGCCATGTCCCATTCCAAATACCCGTAATCCGCTTAAAGCGAATTTACCGGAAGGCAAATGGATATTTTCCATTTTAATAAAACGTGTTTCTACCGGTTGCTCCAACTCAACGTAATCATGAGGCACATCCTTTTTATTTCCAGATTTATCAACAAGAATCTTCCATTTTTTGCCATCAGTTGAATGGTAGAGCTTGTACTGATGGTATTCTCCGATTGTTTTTCCCAGAAACGTTACGTCCTGGTCTGCATAATTGATTTGAATGGCATGCACAGTTGAAACAGCTCCGAGATCGGTTGTAATCCATTCACCGGCATTTGCGGTGGCTGCACTCCAGTAGGTTTTGATGCTTTCATCAACTGCGTTATTGGGATTATAACCTCCGAATGTGCTGGATACTGTTATTGGCTTTTTGTAGTTCAGTAACATCCATCCGGTAAAGCGTTGTTGGTGATTGCTGCCCTCTCTTGGAAGGTAGTGCGGGTAATCACCAAAGGCTGTATTGCAATACATGACATCATCCTGATCAAATCCTGCCGGCCACAATCCCAGTCGCCGTTCAAAATTATTTTTTACCCCAATTGCGATGGTGGAAATATGCCAGTAGTTCTTTTGGTTATCCTGAAACGTGGCTCCGTGTCCGGCTCCTCGGGCAAAACCCCCCATCTTTAGACTTAAAGGATCGGATTGGTTTTGAAAAAATCCTAATGGACTTTCCCCCACAGCAACTCCATCAGCATACCCGCTGAATTCCGTTCCCGGTGCGGCATATTGGAAATAGTATTTTCCGTTGTGTTTGGTAACCCAGGCACCCTCTATGAATGGATCCAAAAAGGTATCATCCATGTATTCACCAAATCTGTGCCACCCGTAGCGCCAGCTTTCTAGAAAGTAAACTTCCTTTCTTGTTCCAATTGGCTTGAAGGTCTTTCGATCTAATTCAATTCCATAGAGTGGCCAGCGGTTACTACTGCCATTGTACATATAGAATTTTCCATCGTCGTCAGTAAAAAATGCAGGATCCCAGCCACCAATCTCCAAGGAATCTACCACAGGTTTCCAGTCATCTTTCCATGGGTTGGTACTCATCCAAAGCGTAAAGTTTTTTGAATAGGTTGACCCGAACAGTAGCAGGGTGTCGCCAACGATTCCTACGCCAGGGGCGCAAAGCTCATCGTAAACATTATGCCATGGCCGTAAAAATTTCCGTGAGACAAAATTCCAGTCGCTTAGGTCTTTACTCCACCAGTAACCCCATTGATTTGTGCTGAATAAAAAAAAGTCTCCTTTGTAATTAACAATGACAGGGTCTGCAGTTGCCCGGTGTCGACCCCAGGTTGAAAAATTAGGAATAGGCGTGTAGCCGTAGTCAATATTTATTGGATTGCAGTAGGTCTTTTGCTGTCCTGTTGCCGTAATGGCAATCAACGATAAGCAAACGCTGAGGAGGACTTTCATTTATGTTTCATTTCAGATTTGTTGAAAATTCGGATATCTGCAAGGAAACTGCAATAAAAGGAATGATAAGCGGGTATTTTACTGGTACAGTAGCTTCAGCCTGACCGCCTGACGGATCAGGCTGAAAGCTTTTACTGTAGGGGTGCGCTGAAAGTCCCCTTCCTCAACCAAACCACAAGAAAATATTGAAAAAGCAGAATAAAATTCTGTCTGAGATCAATAACCAATTCGTTACAAATGTAAGTTTCAATTTCTCCGAATAAATTTCGGACCTTATAAATATTAGGTTCTAATAGGTGAAAACCTTGATTTTCACCTATTGAAACTGATATTAGAAGGGTGATGTTATGTGAACACGCAATCGAATGGATTGAATAATGAATAAAAAGTGAAACCCCATTTTCTGAATTGATTCAAAAAATCGGTTTCCAGGGATCGGAGTAAACCCGTTTAGTCGGGTTTCGACCCTTTGAGTCGGTAGGCTTCTATAATATCCTTTACCAATTTATGACGCACAACATCCCGTGCGCTTAGCTCCACCATGCCTATTCCTTGAACGTCTGAAAGGAAATTAAGTGCTTCTTTTAAGCCAGACCGCTGATTGGGTGGAAGGTCAATTTGTGAGGCATCCCCCGTAACAATCATTTTTGATTCAGGTCCCATTCGTGTGAGAAACATTTTCATTTGCATAGGAGTGGTATTTTGAGCCTCATCCAACAAAATGAATGCATTATTCAATGTTCTTCCCCGCATATAGGCCAGGGGTGCAATTTCAATGATTTCCCGCTCCATATACAGGCGAAGCTTCTCAAACGTAAGCATGTCATTGAGTGCATCATAAATGGGTCGTAAATAAGGATCAATTTTCTCCTTCAGATCGCCGGGAAGAAAACCAAGATTTTCCCCTGCCTCCAC
>JBMSPY010000319.1:0-2873 GCA_049423005.1 Cyclobacteriaceae bacterium | reverse complement strand
CCGGAGGCGATCTTTCTCTTTGGAGGATTGGCGCAGGCGGGTGACTTGATATTCGAACCGACGATAAAGAGCATGGAAGAAAACCTCATGCCTCTCTTCCGCGGAAAAGTAAAAGTCCTTCCATCAGGACTTCAAAATCAGGCTGCTCCTATCCTTGGAGCCAGCAGTCTCATTTGGGATTATGCTGAGAAAAATAAGAAGGCTTAATGTAAGCGTAGGAAGCCCGAAATCTATTCAAGCATTTTTTTAAGATTCAGAAAAGTCTGGTAAGGTGCCAACGATGAGGTCAGGTTCACCAACCAGGCTGGCACATCGCCTCCGGGATCAATCTGCATTTCAAACCGAACCTGCAGTTTACCATTTCCAGAATCAGTGACCCTCCATTCCCCTTTAGAGGAAGGCACACGGATGACCCCATCCTTTATCGCTACACTGCCAGGCTCACTCCAGGTGAGAATTCGAAAAGAAGGTTCAGAAGGTGTCTCCTCGATTTTCAAACGAATGACCAAATCGCGATTCGCAACGGGCCACGGCGCATCGACTTCATTGTAATAGATAATTTCTCTGGGACTAACGCGTTCCAATACCCGACTGTGAAGCGTGTTGTATTGCCAGTCCACATAGCGATCAGCATTTAACAACTTGTCAAAAAGCTTTTCTCTGGTAGCGCGTATGGTGAAATCAGCTCTGATTCTTTTAAACTTTGAACCTTCAGCATGAGCTGTGTAGACTTGAATACTATCTTGATCCTTTTTGAGTGACCAATTTTGCGCGCAGGTCTTTGCGGGAATCAAAAGCCAACTAAATACTAGAAAAAATGATGCTAGTAAGGTTTGACCTCTGAGGCTCTCGAAGTGGCCTGAATGAGAACTAATCATAAAACTTCATTAACATACAACGTCCTACAGAAAAACAAAAGTGGTGGATTAAAAGTTTCCAGGCCTACCAAAGTCTTTAAGCATATAAAGCAAAGGTCTACCAAGATAATTTAAAATGATAGAGCACGAAAATGGGTTTCTAAGAAAAAATATACTGGTTATAGGTATTCGGATTCAAAATAGTACCAATCCTTCGTGGACTAAGAAATTACTCTTATTGAGTTTTTTCCGATGTTTACTGAAGACTTTATCCTACAGTTATGCGACCAATCGCACTTTTTTTGGTGGTGAACATCCTCCTGATGGGATGCCAGAAAAACTACACCCTTCCTACCCCGGATTCGGATAATGGAGGACTTCTTTTACCAAGAGGATTCCAAGCTTTGGTGGTGGTTGACAGTGCCGGCCCAACCCGTCACATCGCTGTCAGCAGTACTGGAGATCTTTACGCTAAGCTCAAAATAACCACAGCAGAGCCAGGTAATCTGGCCATGCGAGATACAAATGGTGACGGAAGAATGGATGTAATCAAACCCTGGGGTAATTATCCCAACGATGGCACCTTCGCTACTGAAATGCGTATCCATAACGACTACCTTTATTTTAGTTCAGAACAAGTGGTTTATCGGCAGAAATTGCCAGATGGTGAGTTGATTCCTGAAGGCGATCCGGAAGTTATTATGCGCGATCATCATCCACGGCAATGGCACAATGCCAAATCGTTGGCATTTGACCATGAAGGTGGTATGTACGTAACCTTTAGTGCACCAACCAACGTCTGTGAAAACTGGATGGAGCAACCTGGGCAAAGTTCAGCCTACATTTCCGGAGAGTTTCCTTGCTCGCAACTTGAAGATCAATCTGGCATCTGGCGTTTCGAGGCTGATAAAACCGAACAGACTCAGTCCGATGGTACAAAATATGCGCGTGGCTTACGCAGTGTCGTTGTCATCGCCTGGAATGAGGACGATAACAGTCTGTATGCAGTTCAACACGGACGGGACTATCTCTATGGTCACGCCCCGCATCTGTATACGCCGTGGCAAAATGCTGTTTTACCAGCTGAGGAATTTATTCGGGTGCAGGAAGGTGAAGACTTTGGTTGGCCTTACAGCTATTACGACCCGTTTAAAAAGAAAAGAATTTTGGCCCCTGAATATGGTGGTGACGGAGATCAAGAGCCGACACAGTTCAAATTTGCCGATCCATTACTCGGACTTCCGGCACATTGGGCTCCCAATGATTTACTTTTTTACAAAGGAGATCAGTTTCCGGAGCGGTACCGAAAGGGAGCCTTCATCGCATTTCACGGATCAACGAATCGATCACCATACCCACAAGCAGGTTATATCGTGGCCTTTATTCCTTTTGAAAATGGCGCACCGACCGGAACATGGGAAGTTTTTGCAGATGGATTTGCCGGAAAGGATACCTTAACTACGATGAGTGACGCACGTTTTAGACCAATGGGACTTGCAGAGGGTCCGGACGGATCCTTATACATTTCCGAATCGACACGTGGAAGAATCTGGAGAGTGATGTTTAATGGGGATAAATTAACTTTTGGCCCTGATGCCCTTTCTGAATTGGAAAAAAGAAAATCAGTCAGTTATCTCAAAACACCGGATGAAAAGGCGGATGACCTCTCCCAACGCGGTCCTGTTGATGCAGCTTTTCTTTACTCGACATATTGCGCGCCATGCCACCAACAACAAGGCGATGGCGTAGAATTTATTTACCCCCCTATTGCCGGGTCAGAATGGGTAAGCGGCGATCCTAAGCGCCTGATTGATGTTGTGCTGAATGGTCAACAAGGAGAAATCAAAGTAAAGAATATGACTTACAATCAGATTATGCCAGGCTTCCAATTTCTTAGTAATAAGCAGTTGGCCGGACTCCTTACGTATCTAAGAAGTAACTTTGGAAATTCAGGCGGAAAGATAACTGAAGGTCAAATCGAGGTAATAAAAAGTACTCCAAAATGATTGTAAAAAG
>JBMSPY010000318.1:0-2875 GCA_049423005.1 Cyclobacteriaceae bacterium | reverse complement strand
ATCGGAACAGCCACTGTGCTGGGACTTTCCGAAGATGAAATGGTTAAAGCCATGCTGGCTGCCGGATTAATCGGCGTTTTCATTGCCGCACATGCGACGTTTGCAGCAGAAGTTGGTGGTTGTATGGCCGAATGCGGATCAGGTTGCGGAATGGCTGCGGCCGGAATTGTCGTATTAAAAAATGGCACCCTTTCCCAATCCTTGGGAGCAGCTTCTATGGCCCTTCAAACTTCACTCGGAATGGTCTGCGATACCATTGCAGACCGGGTTGAAGCACCATGCCTGAACCGCAACGTGATGGCTGCCAGCAATGCCCTCTCCTGTGCGAACATGGCATTGGCCAATTACAATCATCTGATTCCTCTCGATGAGGTTATTGAAACCATGAAAAAAGTTGGAGACGCCATCCCGCACACGCTAAGATGTACAGGTCTTGGCGGACTGGCCATCACCAAAACAGCTAAAGAAATCGAAGCCAGACTGAATCAGCAATCCGTTCCAGTTGGTACCGGTAGCGGTTTTAAAGTCTGTTAATCACAAGATCACAGCGAATAGCCGTCGCGGTATTTGCGACGAACAAATTCATTGGCTTCGTCTAGGTTGGTGATCTTCATGTTCACGCCATCCCACAACAGCTTGATGTAACGTCCCGGGTATTTGTACTGACCAGGGTTGGTTAGGTTCGGTTTGCGAACATCAAAACTACGTATGGCCAGATTACCCATGAGGATACTCTCTGTCAACGGGCCGGCCAATGCAAAGTCAGAGCTGAGCTCCAATTTTCCATAACCCTGAATGCAACCTTCAACCCATTCTACATAATGACCAGTCTCAGCACCGCCGGGTATTCGGCGAATGGTTTGAGGAACGTTAACCTCTTTGGTTCGGGAAGTTGGAAGCAACTGTGGATTGGCACCATAGGTACCACACATCATCTTACCTTTTGATCCAATCATAATCACACCATTGCCGCCATCACCCATAGTTTCATTAGGACCTAGCTCCTCTGGTCGTTCCGGCTGAATTCCGCCATCCATCCAATGAAATTTTACAGCTGGCTTACCACTCAATGAAGGAAACGTCATAATCACATGAGAAGAAGGCGGACAGCTTTCAGGAAAGTAACCGCGCTTAAATTCATCGACATAAACACTTCCTACGCTGCACTCCACATCGGTAGGATATCCCAAACCTAGTATCCGAAACGGTGGCTCAATAATGTGACAGGCCATATCGCCAAGAGCACCTGTACCATAGTCCCACCATCCACGCCAGTTAAAAGGAACCAGCTTATCGATATAGTCTTTGTAGGGAGCCGTGCCCAGCCATAAATCCCAGTCCAGTTCTTTTGGAACCTCGGTCTTGCGATCTGGCCAGGGAATGCCTTGCGGCCAAACCGGACGATTCGTCCAGCAATACACCGTATGCACATCTCCAATCAAACCAGCATCGTACCATTCCCGCATTTGTCGAACTCCATCACCAGAGGCACCCTGGTTTCCCATTTGCGTAACGACTTTATATTTCTTGGCCGCCTCTGTGAGCATGCGGGCCTCATAGATATCATGCGTCAAAGGCTTTTGGACATAGACATGCTTGCCAAGCTGCATGGCCGCCATAGCCTGAACTGCATGCATATGATCCGGGGAAGACACGGAGACAGCATCAATATTTTTATGCTCTTTCTCGAGCATCTTCCGGTAATCTTTGTAATAAACCGCCTTATCAAATTTTTTCACAGAACCGGCTGCACGACGGTCATCAACGTCACATAAAAAGGCAATCTTAGCTTTAGGGTGCTTAGCGAAAGTAGCGATATCAGACTCACCCTTGCCTCCTACTCCGATACCGGCTATATACAGTGTATCGCTCGGTGCTAATTGACCCTTTCCAAGTACATGACGAGGGACTATTGAAACACCCAAGGGCAACGCTGCAGCAGCAACGGAGGCCTTCTTTACAAAACTTCTTCTACTAATCATGAGTCAAATTTTACACTGATGTCTAAGGTTCGCTGATCGTATTTTAGTCCGTACTGTTCCAACACATCCTGTGGAACACCGTCCCATTGATTGGGTCGATTACCCACATAGCCAACATCTTCAATTCCTATTTTACTTGAAAAGAAACCACAGGCTGTTAAATCACGCATCAAATTAAAGAAGGCTACTCCTTGTTTCATTTCAGGTGCTGCTTGTTCCGGATAGGCAATCTGATCAAGAATTTTCGTCTGGTCATCTGTTGTTAACTCCACAAAGGCTTTTCCGAACTGTTTGGCACAATGCACATCAAGCCATTTCAAACCACCACGCATGGGTGTCTGGTGATGCGGCATATCCTTAACAATAAATTCGATGAATTCAGGAACTCCGGCGTCGGATGCGCTGCCCGATTTCTCGTCCCGCGGAATGATCAAATCACCGAGGATCGTGATGGTGTTCATCTCATGCGGTGTAAAGAAGGTCTGCGCCATGATCTTGTCATAGTGTTCCTTTTCCTCCGGCGTACGGTCGTAATTCAGGGCAGCTGACGGAGCCGATGTCGGTTTACCGTCAGGTCCGCAGGATTGCAACAAAGCGCCGGTGCCCAAGGTACCTAGCGCAAAATTTTTCAGGTATTTTCTTCTGTCCATATTCGGTCAGATGTTTTGTTTTTTCATTTCCTCAATGATGAATTCCGTTGCCCGCATCGACAAGGCCATAATCGTCCAGGTTGGATTTTTATCTGCCTGAGAAACGAAAGGACCTCCATCCACTACAAACAAATTCTTACAATCGTGAGCCTGATTGTAGCGATTGACTGCGGATTTTTTTGGATCATCTCCCATTCGGGTAGTTCCTACCTCGTGGATGATTCGGCCGGGAGCTTCAAGACC
>JBMSPY010000317.1:0-2879 GCA_049423005.1 Cyclobacteriaceae bacterium | reverse complement strand
GTGAAAATCACTGAAACCAAGTGCCAGATGACCTGTATTTGGATTCATTGAAATGGTCCGCAGACTTTTTGAGGATAATTTTATTCTGTCTAAAATTTTAAGATTCTCTAAACTCAAAATGACTAATTCACCTTCACCGGTACCTAAAAAAACTTTATCTCCATTAATGACTATACTGAAGATGGCTACTTCGCCGATGGCAGCGGACATGACGAGTTTTTTTTGACTCACGTGTATGGCCTGTAATCCGCTATTATTTTGGCCTACGAGCAGCAAATCAGTTTTTGGTGAGTAGGCCATACAATAGACAGATCCATTTACACGCGCCAGTAGGTGACCCTGATCAGGCTCATCAACTGACCAGGTCACCACCAGGCCTTCAGCTCCTGAAGAGCAAAATGACTTTCCATCACCCAGCGACTCCAGGTGATAAATACTGTCCCTGTGCCCCTGAAACTGGTAGATCTTGATTGCAGTCGGTCTTATGTTGCCCGCGTCACTCACAAAAGTTGTTTTGGCAAAATTCGCGGTAAAACTATATTTAACCATGCCGTTGCATAAAATACATTGGTACGGCCCCGGTTCCGGTTGGGGCGTTTGGAAAATAGAAGAGGAGGAAACTGCCCTGGCGAGCAAATTACCTGTTTCTGATCAATGTCCCGATCAGATTCGTTTTCCGAGAAAAAGGCTTGAATGGCTCGGAGGTCGGTTCTTGTTAGACCGATTATTTATGGATTCCGGACTTATTTACAAGGGTATTTCGAAGGATGAGCAGGGTAAACCTTTTCCTTTAGAGTCTGCTTGTCATATTTCCCTTACCAATGCGTTTCCATTTGTTGCTGCACAGATTCATCCCAAAATCCCTGTGGGAATTGATCTTGAAATCCCCAGGCCTAAAATGACTCATGTCATTCCCCGTGTTCTCAGTCATGCTGAGCAAGAAGATGCCGGCAACGATCCATTGAAGTTATGCGTATACTGGAGCGCAAAAGAGTCTCTATTCAAGGTATTCGGAATAAGAAGCATTCATTTCGCAGAACAATTGCTGATTGACCCTTTTAATTTTTCCACATCCGGCAGTTTAACAGGACATATCAGACTTCCAGACCAAACGTGGAATGTGGAGCTTGATTATATTTCGACAAATGAATTTGTTCTTACATCAACTAAATCACTAACTAAAGAATGAAGTCAACCATTTTAATAATTCTGCTTGGATCTGTACTTGCCCTTAATGGTCAGGCTATTAATGGCTCTCTGCAGGCCATCGGCATGGATGGAAAATATGTAAACATAAGCGCTGATGGAGTTCAAGGGGCTGTAGTGTTCTTCACGTCTACCCGTTGTCCTTATGACGAGCATTATCTGGACCGTATGAAAAGTTACGCTGCCAGATTTTCGGGGAAAATCCGTTTTTATTTTGTCAACTCTTCAGCCGAAGATACTCCGGAGGAGATTCGTAAAAAATCAGATGAATGGGCTTCCGGGATACCCTACCTTCATGATGCTGATCAATCAGTTTTTAGGTCACTTGCGGCAAAGCGAACTTCTGAAGTTTTTTTTCTGCAGAAAACCTCTGCAGGTTTGCAGATTATGTACCGTGGGCCGTTGGATGACAATCCCCAGGTTTCAGAGGATGCTGACCATAATTTTCTTCTCGATGCCATCCAGGCATCGCTGAATGGTCAAAAACCTCCGCAGGTGACTGCACGTGTAGCTGGGTGTTTTATTCGAACCAAATATTAATTTAAAACGATCCTGTCGAATCAAAGAAGGATCGCTGGCGACTGATTTTCAGGTCTTGTAACAGACTTGATTTTACTCCGATGTTGAAGCTGTAATACTGCATGCGGCCGAAGGGCACCCAGTTAAGGCTCATTGTCCAGCAGTGCAGGTCGCGCGTGAAGGAAATATTTGTTTGGGTAAATTCTTTTTTATCAAGATCGTATCCTGTGTTGTACTGAATCTTCCATTTTTCGGAAAGACTTATATCTCCATTTATCCGAATGGTCTGAATGACCTTGGATTTTTCATATCCGATTTTAGAATATGTGAAACTATAATTCAATCGGAGGTTCCAGGGAATATTGAAGTCCACATAGGCATCCGGATTGGCAAGCAAGTAACTTTTATCCGCCTCATTCAGATTTGATTTGGAAATACGATCACGCGTATTTGAATCCTTCTCTCTGCCTTTCGGACTTAGGTTAGTTCCAAAATTCAAACCTGCACTGGAAAGCTGACCTAATCTTAGACGATCGCCCTGCCAGGCATATTTATTTACCCGCTCCTGATAGACAATTCCTCTGACGGTACTGTCCAGCCTGTATTGATAAGGCTCGAGCGTTCCATTAAAATTCAGGTTGACTTTATCGTTGAGGATGCTAGTGTTGGCGCCAAGCGAAAACGGTGTCAGCTTAAACTCTTCTGCCTGAAAATTGTAACCGCCATTAATGGATAGTGTATTGAATAAGGAAATTTTTCTGGCGACAGTATCTGTCTTTCCTTTCACCTTCATTTCAATAGTGTTGTTGATTCCAAATCCCAGTGACTGGGCACCCTCTCTGCGTGACTCACCATATGCAAAACCCTGGTGCACAGAATAGAATTGGTCCTTACCTCTCACATTGAATTTTTGAAAATAACCTTTCGCCGGATTTGTGTAATCTGGCTGATAAGAGAAGCTTACACTTGGTGCAATCACATGTCTGATGGCCTGTATTCTTTTGTCTTTTCCGAAGTAGGCCATTCCAAAAATCCTGGTGTTGATGCTTCCGCTTACCGCATAATTAGAAATACGATTGAATCCATTTAATGTGTCGATGACAACCGGATTACCTTCCTTATTCAGCCCCCATTGAAGTTTGTTGAAATACCAG
>JBMSPY010000316.1:0-2886 GCA_049423005.1 Cyclobacteriaceae bacterium | reverse complement strand
TAATTCAAACATTCTGTATGCGTCAGCCGAAGGAGAACTTACCGGTGAAGGATCTGATTTGTACCGATCCGAGGACGGAGGCTCAACATGGAAACTCGTTAATGTTTCCTTCAATGGTGATCCATTTGACTTTTTAGGTGACCAAGGATGGTACGACAATACCATTGCCTGTGACCCATTTAACTCAAGCGTTGTATATGTAGGTGGGGTCAATTTGTTTAAGGTTCAGCTTACTTCCGGGGCCGGAAAGGTTGCGAACTATTCCGTTGAACAAGATGGTACGGATGGTTTTTTAAAGTTGATCAATTTCATGGGAGCCTCCAACGGAAATTTTAATCTGGGATCCTTCGCCGCAAATAATTCAATAGAAATTCGATTTGGTGCGGAGCTATCTCAAAAAGCACATCGATTTTTGGTGCCGGATGGAGCCACTTCCGGAGTTCCGGATGCAAATTATGCATACACCGATTACGTTAATGTTCCTTTTGAAGTTTGGGATGTTACCCGGAATAAACAATTGATGGTTTCCTTTCGAGACCAGGACCGCAATGGTCAATTCAATCTTCTTCCTGAAAATACGTCCGGTCCAGCCCTACAGCAGGCCAGAGAATACCTCTATATTCAGGATGTACCATACAATTCCACTGCTCCGGATGCAACCATAACTGTTGCGGGCGGACATGAAGTGAGAAAAATGATCAACTTATGGCCGGTGTTGGCGGGTGGAGCTACCTGGCCAGGATCTGTAGTTACCTCAACGCTTCGCTTTTCATCAAAGGAAATTGAGTTGCTGAATGCTACCACCACCGTTATGTCTGATGCATACAATCAATTCGATGGGAAAAACCGATTTGCAAACTATGGAATTGATGTACATCCAGATCAACACAACATTGTTATCATACCGGTCAATGCATCCAGTTTTCGGATTCTTTTAGCAAACGATGGCGGTGTATTCCTGTCCAATGTTTCGGCCACTCCGGGTATTAACCAAGGTGATTGGAGCATGCGCGGACTCACCATGCGTACAACCCAATTTTATGGTGCCGATATGAGACCAGGAAAGGAACAATTTATTGGTGGTACGCAAGACAACGGAACGTGGATGTCATCGGAGGATGGAGCTGCAGGGAGCACTTCCGATTACACCTTTGAAATAGGCGGTGATGGATTTGAGGTCATCTGGAATAAAGGGGATGTACGAAAAATAATCGGCGGATCGCAAAACAATAACTTCAGAAGGACTACTGATGGCGGCGCAACCTGGACAGGCGCTACTCAAGGTTTATCGGGTACGCATCCATTCATCTCCAAACTAGCAGGCTCCTCCCAACAGCCAGATCGGATTTACACCCTGTCTTCGGATGGTGTATTCTGGTCTTCTAATTTTGGAGAATCCTGGAACTTAACCCGGATTACAGAAAAATGGGGAAGCTCTTTATCGTTGATGGACGTAGAGGTATCCAGAGCTAATGCTGATATTGTTTGGGCCGGCAGTGGAATGTCCGGAGAAAGCAGAGCACTGCAGGTTTCTACCGATCAAGGATTAACCTTCAAACCTACAACCAACTACGATGTCGTAACCCTTGGCAACATTACCAAGTTGGCTAGTCATCCTACCGAACCACAAACAGCTTACGCCTTGTTTTCCTTTTCTGGAAAACCAAAAATTTTAAGAACGAGCAATCTTGGACAATCGTGGACAGACCTTTCCGGGTTTGGCACCCAAACACAAAGCTCAAATGGTTTTCCAGATGTGGCTGTGTATTGTTTGTTTGTGCACAAACAAAATCCATCCATCCTGTGGGCAGGCACTGAAATCGGAATCGTTGAATCTATTGATAATGGCGCATCCTGGAATGTTTTAGAGGATTTTCCAAACGTATCGGTATGGGACATTAAGGCACAGGACAACCTTCTGGTCATTGCGACACACGGCAGAGGAATTTGGACCGCAGCGATTGAGCCTTACAATCAGGCGCTATCGTTTAATCCTCCACCTGATGTCGAAATAACGCAAGGAAACATCAACCTTACCGCTAATGCGACCAGCGGGCTACCAGTAATTTTCACCAGTTCAGACCCTTCCAGGGCAGTAGTCAATGGAAATAAACTTCAGCTTTTATCCACCGGTCCGGTGACCATAACCGCCACTCAACCGGGAAGCGCGTTATTTAAGGAGGCCACTCCCCTTTCACGAACGTTTTGTATTACTCCACGCAGGCCGGTGATAACGGCTAGCGGCCCCATTCCTGCAGAACAAGTAACTCTTACGGCAGATTATTCAACCAACCTTGAATGGTCTAGAAATGGCAATCCCATTTCAGGGGAGAGTGGTCAATCGCTGTTGGTGACGCTTGCCGGTTTATACCGTGTTTCTTACACCGAGAATGGATGCAAATCGACCTCAGAGCCGTTTAACGCGATTGTAGCATCTGCGGATAACCCTTGGTTAAGTGAGATTAAGATTTATCCTAACCCGGCGCGTGAGCGGATCAATTTAGAACTTCCTCACGAGCTCGTGGAAAAGGGAGCAACCATTGAAATAGTGTCCTCCGATGGTAAGTTAATTCGTAGAGAACAAGCCAACAGTCCAAAGTTTTCTTTGGAAACAGATAAGCTGGTGAGTGGCGTTTATCTTTTGCGGGTGCGTTCAGGAAAATTTTTACTCGTCAAAAGGTTGGTCGTTAATTAAATCAAGAAAGGTCGGTCAATAAATATTTTTCCAGAATTGCAATTAACCTATTAAAATCAATTGGCTTGGTCAGATGGTCGCTAAAGCCTAGAGAAAGCGGATCATTTTTATGTGTGCCAAAAACATCTGCAGTAAGGCAAATAACAGGAATTGCCCTAAGCGAGTCGATTTCCATAATATTCTTTAAGGCT
>JBMSPY010000315.1:0-2895 GCA_049423005.1 Cyclobacteriaceae bacterium | reverse complement strand
ATTCACCCAGCCATCTTGACAACCACTCACATAACAATCTCCTGCTGGCTCCCAGCCGCCAAAATCCCTGTGTTTCTGTTTATGACCTCGGCCAAAGCAATCATTACACATGACCAAGCCCATCCTAGTTTCATTTCTCCATTCATAGCTGCCGTCGCCTTTGTAATACGGTTTTTTAAAAATCTGACTGCAACTTTTACACTTACCTGTACCATTACAGGAATAACATTTTCTTGGCTGAGGTGCTTGCTGCTCATAGGTATAATTTTCTGAACTGGGCTCTTCATATTGAGAAGGAGCTTCATAAGACTCTTCAGCTGCGGGTTCCTCATCATTCCAATCAATACCGTATTTGTTGAATAGGCCCAGCCATAAAGCAAAACTCATCAGGCTTTCATTTTTGTCGAAACCTAACTCTACGGCCTGAACTTTGGCCTCTTTAAGGCGCTTAAGAAACTTGGTCGAATCCGTCTCATACTTTAGGTAAAGCTCGTACTCTGGACGATTTTCTTTTCGAAAATATTCTTTATCGAACCGTGGATCCTTGAAGGCCTGCGTGTAGCCTTTTGAAAAAAGTTTTGTAAAATCAGTCTGATTATTGTCATCCCGGTAATCAATGGACATGATCTTTGATGTGGCACTATCAAAAAACAGCATAAGGCCTTTTGCCTTGTCCATCGGTCTTGGGCCAGTTTCGGTATACGGACCAGAGATCAGGAATTCCTCTCCCTGGATCTGACCATTGATGTAGTAATCGCGTGCTAATCCGGTGGGTATGCCATACCGGAACTCAACTTCCCGGTAATATTTAGCGCTGTCCTTAGGTACCTCGCGTGTAAAGTTTTCATTTAAGTACTCTACCCACGGACCGTGCTTGAGTCCATCGACATACTGATTTTTGGGTTCGATTAAGGAGCAGGAAGAGAGAAAAAGAAAGAGTAGAAAAAAACATCGAAAAGAACAGAACATTTTAGAACAGGTTTAGGACGATCAAATATGGTTAATTTTTTTAAGCATCGCATGCCGGCTCTGTAAAGTCCATCTGCTGATGACTATCATCTATTCACTTGTCTTGTTATCTTGCCCCTATATCACCATTTAAAAATGAGCTTCTCCAATTCATTTTTGTTTTGCTGCACACTTCTTCTGGTCAGCTGTCAACCTTCTGAAAAAAAGACTCAGGTTGCGGAACAGCAGCCCCGCAAAGCCACCATCGCGGAAATTGAGGAAGGCATCAAAGCCTATATCGCCAAAAAGACCGCCGAGAATAACGGTTACTTTATTGTCAACGACCGTGGTAAAGAGTTTCGAATGAAGCTGGTGCGCGTTCATACCGAATACTTGTCCAGTCTTGGAGCCGGTCGCCAATTTGCTTGTGTGGATTTGGCGGATGTTAGTGGCGATGTGTATGATGTGGATTTTTTCATGAGCGGCGGTCCTACGCAAATGGAGGTGACGGAGACCTCCGTCCATAAACTTAATGGGAAACCTTACTACGCCTGGAAGCAAAAAGAAGATCAAACGTGGTACCGATTGCCCATGAAAGAAGCTACCACAGGCTTACTGGGTGTTGTGGAAGGTCAGGATGCGTTTGAGTTTTTCTATGATGTGAAACTTCCTAAAATTGAAGGAGCAGCCTCTATTTGGATTCCGATAGCCACGAGCGATAATTATCAATCTGTATCCGTTACCTCACTTTCAGCGCCTGTTCAACATCAAATGATTAAAGAAGAAGAATATGGAAACACCATTCTTTATGCGGCACTCACCCCAGCAGACAGTAATGACTCTATTCGGATAACCTATCGCGTTTCTCGTAAGGAACGTGGCCCGGAGGCTGAAGCTCTATCTGATCCTAAACCTTTTCTTATAGCCAATCGCACTGTGCCAATCGGCGGCCGATTTGAAGAGATTGCCCGTGCGGCCATAAAAGGAAAGGCGGCCGGTGATCTCATGAAGGCCAGGGCCCTTTATGACTATGTTATCGACAACATGCGCTACATGAAATACGGTGATTATGGACAGGGCGATTCCAATTATGCGTGCGATGTAAAGACGGGAAACTGTTCTGAATTTCATTCTTACTTTATTTCTCTGGCCCGCTCCATAGGCATACCAGCACGATTTGCAATCGGAGCTTCGATACCTTCCGATCGTAACGACGGTGGCATTGATGGGTATCATTGTTGGGCTGAATTTTATGCCGATGGAAAGTGGTGGCCCGTCGATATCAGTGAGGCCAACAAGTACACCGCGCTGGCCACGTACTATTTTGGTCATCACCCTGCCAACCGACTCGAGTTTTCACGAGGTCGGGATTTAAAAATAAAGCCCGGACCAAAGTCCGGGCCTATAAATTTTCTCGCCTATCCGTATCTGGAAATGGGAGGAAAAGAAGTGAAGGTGAAAACCACCTTTACCTTTCTCCGCCACAAGGCGGGATGAGTGCTACCTTAGTTCTGGGTAGAATCTGAAGGATGCTCTGTAGGATGCTCAGTAGGATGCTCACTGGCAGCTGAATCTGCAGGAGCTTCGGTCTGCTCAGCTGCTTCGTCAGTAGTTTCTGCTTTCTTACCACAGGATACTACAGCGGTGGCAAACAGAGCCACAAGAATAAAGGCAAATAGTTTGTTTGTTTTCATGGATGGTGGATTTAGATATTTTTCGAAAGTTAGGGATTTCTATGATTTTCAAAACTTAAGGTTGTCCTGAACCATCGGCTAAGGCCTTTTGGATCGCAAAGGCCCCAATTTTGTTACCTGTCTCAAGACCTTTTTCGCAATCACTGCGGTAGTGAATTGCTCCGTATAATCGGGAAAGGGAGGCTTCTGTAGCCATTTCTTCAAAGGCCTCGGCCTTTTCGGGTATTAAATGCCCGAGTATTGTGGCCGCCGC
>JBMSPY010000314.1:0-2896 GCA_049423005.1 Cyclobacteriaceae bacterium | reverse complement strand
CCCTTGGATGCGAGTACTTTAGTAATCGCGGCAGTCAACGTGGTTTTGCCGTGGTCGACGTGACCAATGGTACCTACGTTTACGTGCGGTTTCGAACGATCGAATGTTTCCTTTGCCATATTTGAAAATCCCTGTTAGTTAATTGTTTATAAATAGTTAAATAAATCCATCAAGTTCTTCGGATCGTCAAGCAACCCAAGTGAGCCGTTGAACAGGATTGAACTGTCGACCTCTTCCTTACCAAGGAAGTGCTCTACCACTGAGCTACAACGGCATTATCCCTTTCAGCTCTTTTAACAGTCCCTGTCCAACCAAAGCAATCACTATCGCCGATTTTATCGTTCAGACCAATTCAGGTCTGTTGTCAAAACCAGCATCTGAGCGGGAAACGAGGTTCGAACTCGCGACCTATAGCTTGGAAGGCTATCGCTCTACCAACTGAGCTACTCCCGCAAAACTCCGTGGGGGAACTAGGATTCGAACCTAGGAAGTCATAAGACAACAGATTTACAGTCTGTCCCAGTTGGCCGCTTTGGTATTCCCCCTGTTATGTCAAAAAGCCGGAAAATCTTCCGATTCAGCCCCTAAACCACCTGTCCAGGAACCCCGTTTTTAAACAGGAGTGCAAAACTAATGGGTTTTTCATTATTCCCAAGAAGCCGACAATTATTTCAAGGCCTCAGAAGGGCCTGAAAGGGCACTTTTACATTAAAACAATGTCAGAAACGACGTCTACTCCATATTCCTTCTGAAGAACCTCCAGAATTTTCTCCCTTGCAAACCGTAAATCATGCTTGATTCCAGGCGAATCCAGCCTGACAAACAGCACCTTATCCCGGATATAAAGCTTGGTCGTATGCTTCGAAATAAGGGGTCCAACCAACCTGGGCCAGGATTCCAGTAAGGAAGCCTCATCAAACTTTCGGGTAAGCTGGTATTTCTCGAACATCTTGCGGATGGCCTTGCCAATATGATTGGTTCCCGAATCCCTCCCGTTGCTCATAAAATTACGCCCCGTTCCACTTTAACTAGGCCGAAGGTATGACCTTTTAGTTTCTCCTCAGCCCGGGCCGGACTTGAGTCAGTTAGGATAACCTGACCAAAACCTTCACCGGAAGTAAGGTTCAAAAGATTGGCAATACGGTTGTCATCCATCTTGTCGAAGATATCATCCAACATCAGCAGGGGCTGTGTGCCTGTCCTGTCTCGGAGCACATCGTGCATCGCTAGTTTAAGTGCCACCAAAAAAGATTTTTGCTGGCCTTGTGATCCGAATTTTCTGACTTCACCCCCATTCAGTAAAAAATGGTATTCATCCAGGTGCGGACCAGAAGTCGTCCGACCGGCCTTAAGATCCTGGCCGGTTGTTTCGGCAAGTAACTCACTGTAATTCTGATGGATCAGCTCTGATAAATGGTCGATTTGAATGACTTCTGCAGCGTTGACCTCAGGATTAGTATTTGCAAGCCGATGGTAGTATTGTTGTACAATCGGGTTAATCCTGGTGATAAAGTCCTTCCGAAAGGCGGTCATTCGGTCTGCAGGACCGGACATCTGCTCCGCATAAAAATGCAACAGTTCCTGATCCACTGTTCCTCCTTCGCGAGCGACCCGGAGTAATGAGTTTCTGTTTTTCAACAACTGCTGATATTTAATGAGATCCTCCAAATAACCTTTGTCGGTCTGACTCATCCATTGATCAAAAAATTTTCTCCTGACTTCACCCGACTCCCAGATCAACTCGATATCCTGAGGAACCAGAGCAACCACAGGATACTTTCCGATGTGGTCAGCAAATCGTCGACATTCCTTACCACCAACACGCACTTCTTTTTTCGTTGATCCTTCTTTTAACTCCACGCTGCAGCGGACCTCGACGACTTCTTTATTGATTTCGAACTGACCAATAATGGTAAAAAAGGATTCGCCTATCCGAATATTCTGAGCATCGGCAGAACCATTCATCGGCCTGGTTAGGGATAGGTAATGAAGAGCCTCTAGTAAATTGGTCTTTCCTGAACCGTTTGGCCCAACCACCGACGTAAATAAGGAATCGAATCGGACCGACTGATCGGTGTAATTCTTAAAGTTGATGAGACGGAGGTTTTTCAGGAGCACCGACAAAAATAGCTTGATTTTGTAGTTGTACCCGAACGACTTAATTTCGCAGTCCACTTTGGAAAAATCTATGGCAAAGCCATCAAAATCAGGGAAAATTGAGTTTTCAGGTGAACAATACCTGGCTTGGTACGAGAGTATGCTCCTCATGCGTCGCTTTGAAGAACGTTGCGGACAGCTTTACGGCCAGCAGAAGATCAAAGGATTCTGTCACCTCTACATTGGTCAGGAGGCTTGCGCGGCAGGCTCCGTAAGTGCGCTTACGGCTGATGATAAGTGGATTACCGCCTATCGCGATCACGGCCATCCTCTGGCACTGGGCACTGATCCTAAAGCCGTTATGGCGGAGCTTTATGGAAAAGAAACTGGCACCACCAAAGGCAAAGGCGGTTCCATGCACATCTTCGATAAATCAAAAAATTTCATTGGCGGACACGGTATTGTTGGTGCTCAGGTGCCTCTTGGTACCGGCATCGCTTTCGCAGAACAGTACCTTGGAACTAAAAATGTTTGTGTGACCATCATGGGTGATGGAGCCGTTCGTCAGGGTGCTTTTCACGAGGCGCTGAATTTGGCCATGACCTGGAAACTACCGGTGATATTTGTGATTGAAAACAACGGATATGCGATGGGAACATCGGTAAGCCGTACCTCCAACGTCACTGAATTGTACACGCTGGGAGAGGCTTACGACATGCCCTCCGAGTCTGTAAATGCCATGCGTGTAGAAGATGTTCACCACGCTGTTGCCCGTGCCGCGGAGCGCGCGCGTGCCGGC
>JBMSPY010000313.1:0-2914 GCA_049423005.1 Cyclobacteriaceae bacterium | reverse complement strand
TCACTGAACATGTTCCGGTTAAGGATATCCAAAAGTTGATAACAAGGGAACGCGTCGAGCTCAAAATCCGTCTCATGGAATACGCTCTCAAAAAAGACTTTGAGATAGCCAAGCCTCGAATTGCCGTATTAGGCCTAAACCCCCATGCCGGTGATGGAGGTTTACTTGGAGACGAAGAAGAAACCATCCTCAAGCCGGTTATCACTGATCTCAAGAATAAAGGAAAACTAATCTTCGGTCCTTTTGCAGCCGATGGATTCTTCGGTAATGGATTGCAAGCAAATTATGACGGTGTGGTGGCCATGTACCACGACCAGGGTCTGGGGCCCTTCAAATCGCTGGCCTTTGAAACAGGGGTAAACTTTACGGCAGGCCTCCCGATTATTCGCACTTCCCCCGACCACGGAACGGCTTTTAACATTGCAGGAAAGGGACAGGCTAATGAGCAATCCATGCGACAAGCCATTTATCTTGCGGCAGACCTCGTGCATCATCGATGGAATGCCAATCAAGACTAATCCCTCAATCCTCTAAAATCACCTGTTTTTGAGGATTTATTAAGGTTTTACACGAACATCTGTTAGGTTTCAGTTGATTTCGGACTGATATAACTGGCTCAGGGATAGAAATCCGCAAATTCCTGATAAATTTGCCCCTCATTTTTGAATCTGCCAGGGTGAAAGCGTTCAGGATCAATATCGTTGGCTTATCCAATAAGGTCCATGAATTTGACTTTCAAATTGGCAAGGCGTTTTTTGAAGAGTTTAGAAACTCACTAGCTGAGGACGCAGATCTGGAAGTTAAAATCCTTCTGGATAAGCATGAGACCTTCCTGGATGCGGAATTCAGGATTTCGGGTACAGTAGTGCTAACCTGCGACCGCTCGTTGGAACCCTTCGAGGAGCATCTGGACATAACCAGCCGGATTCTTTTCAAGTATGCCGACCGTACAGAGGAAATCTCGGAGGATATCATGAACATCCACCGGGATACCGACAGCTTGGACATGAGTCAATTTATATACGACATCATCGGAACCTCCCTCCCGATGAAGCGACTGCATCCTAAGTTCCGGGATGAAGATTCAGAGGGGGAAGGAAAAATTGTTTACCGGTCCGGTGGATCTGATGAACCACCGCTTGACCCCAGATGGGAAAAACTTAAGAATTTAAAATAAACGTTTACTACTATGCCAAATCCTAAAAGGAAAACCTCGAAAACCAGAAGAGACAAAAGAAGAACCCATTATAAAGCTTTTGCGAAAGACCTGGCCGTATGCCCTACAACAGGGGAAATGCATCGTCCACACCGTGCTTTTTGGCATGAGGGCAAACTCTATTATAAAGGAAACGTAGTTATGGAAAGAGAAGTGGCTGCGTAAGCATGTCCTTTTCTTTTTTGCTTATTCCTGATTCTCTAACCTTACCTGAAGAAGTGAACCGATGGTACACTTCTGTTTATCCTAAACTTAGCGCATGAGCAAGATCAGAGCTGCCATTACGGCCGTAGGAGGTTATGTACCTGATTACGTCCTTACCAACGCCGAATTGGAGACCATGGTTGACACCAACGATGAATGGATTGTCTCCAGGACGGGTGTAAAAGAAAGAAGAATCCTTAAAGGCGATCAGAAAGGCGTCTCCGTTCTGGCTGTTAAAGCTGCTCAAGAACTTCTGGCAAAAAGCAAAACAGATCCAAAAGAAATTGATCTGATTGTCTTTGCTACTGTTACTCCGGACATGATGTTTCCTGCCACGGCCAACATTCTTGCTTCCGAAATTGGAGCGACCAATGCTTTTGGTTTTGATCTTTCCGCAGCATGCAGCGGATTCATTTTTGCATTAACAACAGGTGCACAGTTCATTGAAACCGGAGCCTGTAAGAAGGTTCTGGTCGTTGGTGCAGATAAAATGTCTGCCATCATGGACTACTCCGATCGCACTACCTGCATCATCTTCGGTGATGGTGCCGGCTGCGTGTTGCTTGAACCCACAACGGAGGATAATGGTATAATGGACTCCATCCACCGCAGCGACGGTGCAGGAGCACCATATCTTCATATGAAAGCCGGAGGTAGTAAGATTCCAGCTTCACACGATTCCGTAGAAAAAAAGCAACATGTCATTTATCAGGAGGGATCAACCGTATTCAAATTTGCCGTTACCAACATGGCTGACGTCTCTGCACGAATCATGGAGAAGAATAATCTGAAAGCAGAAGATGTAGCCTGGTTGGCACCACATCAGGCAAATAAACGCATCATTGATGCCACCGCAAACCGCATGGGAATCGGCGAAGATAAAGTGATGATGAACATCAGCAAATACGGCAATACCACCGCGGCCACCATTCCACTTCTGCTGTGGGATTACGAGAAGAAATTAAAGAAAGGGGATAACCTTATTCTGGCTGCCTTCGGCGGCGGTTTCACTTGGGGTTCAGTGTGGGTCAAGTGGTCCTATGACCCTAAATAACCCCTTAAAGCTTAATATACTATCCAAAATCAATTTTCTAATATCCTTACCTTTGAACTATGGCAACCATTTCTGATCTGAGCCGCGGAAACTACGTACGTTACAATGGAGAAATTCTCCAGATTGAAGAATTACAACATCGTACGCCTGGTAACCTAAGGGCCTTCTATCAGGTTAAAATGAGAAATATCCGAAACGGAAAAATTGCTGAAAACCGTTTTCGTCCAGGCGACACCATCGATCTGCTCTCAGTAGAAACCCGCGAATACAATTATCTGTATGCCGATGGAGAAAGCCTCGTGTGTATGGACAATCAGACTTTTGATCAGATCTATCTGGACAAAGCACTTCTGGGCGAATCGGTGAACTTCATCAAAGAAGGCGTTACACTTCTTATTGTTTTTGAAAACGGTACAACGCCGATTTCAGCTCAAGCACCG
>JBMSPY010000312.1:0-2932 GCA_049423005.1 Cyclobacteriaceae bacterium | reverse complement strand
TTCACCAAGTAGAAGGATTGTATGTTGATAAGAATGTGAGTTTCGCTGATCTCAAGCAGACGCTTTATCATTTTGCAAAAGAAATGTTTGGTCCGGAAACTAAAATTCGATTACGTCCGTCCTTCTTTCCGTTCACTGAGCCTAGCGCTGAAATTGATATCTCATGCCTGATTTGCAAGGGTAAAGGTTGTAACGTTTGCAAGCACTCCGGATGGGTTGAAATTGCCGGCTCCGGAATGGTTCATCCCAATGTTCTGCGGAATGTAGGAGTGGATCCGGAAGCATATACAGGTTTTGCTTTCGGCATGGGAATTGAGCGGGTTACCATGTTGCGTTATGGTATTAGTGATCTTCGTTTATTCTCTGAAAACGATATTCGTTTCCTAAAGCAGTTTAGAACAGTTGTTTAGATTGCCACTAATGAAAAAGTGGTTGGTTGTTGTTGTAATCCTGGCTTTCTCGTGCAATCGGGATCTTTATGACGACCCTATTCCATTAGCCTTTTTCGACGATATTATTTTGGATCTGAGTTTTCCTGAATTTGCACAGCTCAGAATAGACGGAGGAACCTATGAGATCAACAACAAAGGAGTTAGGGGCATCATCATCTCCAGAAAATCAGCCGGCAATTACGTCGCTTTTGAACGTAACTGCAGTCTGCGGCCAGCTGAAGCCTGTGCAACAGTTGAAGTTGATCCTTCCAGATTATTTTTTACTGATTTTTGCTGCAACTCCAGCTTTAGCCTCCAGGACGGAACGCCGACGGGAGGTCCCGCCTGGCGTCCGTTGAGGATTTATAAGTCCAGCTTTCAGGGCTTCGTACTGACCATTACGTCAGAGTCTGCCAATGGCATGTGATCAGCCGTTTTTCTGAAGGTGGCTGTGTTTTTTACTGTAGAGGAAGTACACGAAGAGTTCTACAATCATCCAGCCTAAAGCAGCCTGTTGTGTAAGCGCATCCAACGATACAATCATGGCTGAGCAAACGATTATGCCCATGATGGGTACAAAAGGAACCAATGGAGTTTTAAATGGACGGTTGATGTTTGGACTCTTCACGCGAAGCACCCAAATACCCACGCAAACCAGGACAAACGCAAACAGCGTACCGATACTGGTCAGGTCACCAGCTACGCTACCTGGCACAAATGCAGCAAAGGCCCCAACAAAAAAGAGCAAAATCAGATTGGATTTCCAGGGCGTTCTGAATTTTGGATGAAGTTCAGAGAACACCGGAGGAATCAGTCCATCTTTTGACATTGAATAGAATACGCGGGACTGTCCCAGCAACATCACCAGGATTACGGAAGAAAATCCTGCAAGAATTGCGAGTGTAATAAGCTTACCTAACCACTCATAACCGGCCATGTAGGTCTGAATGGCGTAAGCTACGGAAGCTTCTTTACCAGCAATCTGGAAGTCTTTGTAGTTTGCTACTCCGGTAAGTACATGTGAGAATAAAATATAGAGAATGGTGCACACGACAAGTGAACCAAGAATGCCAATCGGCATGTCACGCTTAGGATTTTTAGCTTCCTGTGCAGCTGTTGAAACGGCATCGAAACCAATAAAAGCAAAGAATACTACTCCTGCGCCATTCAGGACACCACCCCAGCCGTGCTCAAAAAATCCCTCGTGGCCGGGACCTTGTGGAATCATAAATGGTGTATAGTTGTCTGAGTTGATATAACCCCATCCGAGTGCAATGAAGATTAACACAATGGCAACTTTAATTACAACAATAATGGCATTCACTAATGCTGATTCCTGAGTTCCTTTAACCAGTATTAGCGACAAGGCTGCCACAATAAAGAAGGCGGGTAAATTCATAATACCGGTAACTCCTTCAGGCGAGGTTTCAAAAGGGGAGTGGGTCCACTCATAAGGTATGTGCCCTAGATTAAAACTATGTAGCAGGTTATTTAGGTATTCGCTCCACGCAATCGACACTGTAGCTGAAGCCAGAGCATACTCCAGAACCAACGCCCAACCAATGATCCAGGCTACAAACTCACCCATAGTAGCATAAGCATATGTATACGCACTTCCGGCGACAGGAATCATGGCTGAAAACTCAGCATAACATAGTCCGGCGAATGCACAGCCAATGGCAGCGATGATAAAAGAAATGACTACGGCAGGTCCTGCGGAATCACCTGCAGCAGCAGCGGTTCGAACAAACAACCCGGCGCCAATGATGGCCCCAATGCCAAGTGCAATCAGATTGGTTGGCCCCAGCGTACGCTTTAGACCTTTGTCAGAATCTCCGGCCTGGGCCAGCAGACTATCAAGTGGTTTCTTGATGAATAAACTCATGATGTCGTTTAGGTTTGAATCCCTAAAGTAAAAATAAATGCTGATTAAGGGCTTACCAGGCGTAAAAGTTTGGCAGATAGTGCCATTTGTACTTCCCTTCTTAAATTCGGGTCGTGAAAAAGCCCTATGTAATTGGTATTACAGGCGGAAGTGGCTCGGGAAAAACCTTTTTTCTTCAGCATCTTTCTGCCGGACTTGCCGAATCAGAGTTATGTCTGATTTCTCAGGACCATTATTATAAATCCCGCGATCAACAGCCTATCGACGAAAACGGTATTCGAAATTTTGACTTACCTGAATCGATCGATCACTTAGCCCTTGAGGCAGATTTGTTGAAACTACTGGCCGGACATACGGTTAAAAAGCAGGAGTACACTTTTAACAATCCAGGGTCTGAGCCTGGGATATTGGAATTCAAACCAGCACAGGTTTTGGTAGTTGAGGGTCTTTTTGTTCAGTACTTTGATGAGGTTCGCCGATTATTGGACTTGCGCATATTTATTGAAGCTAAGGATCACGTCAAGTTGAGTCGTCGTATCCGGCGTGATCAAGTTGAGCGCGGATACGATTTGGATGATGTTTTATACAGGTATCAAAATCACGTAATGCCCGTCTA
>JBMSPY010000311.1:0-2933 GCA_049423005.1 Cyclobacteriaceae bacterium | reverse complement strand
ACTCCCCATAAGATGCCAAAGAGAACAGTGAATTGAATTACTTCAGGGGGTGTTGAGCGAATGATAACTGCAAACCCGGGAATTGTCAACCAGGCGGCCAATGGCGGTACGATCAACCAGGAAAATAAGCCACCTATGATCCAATAGGACTCCCAGGCCCAACCTTTAACCTTGCTGAAGGGCATGTAAAAACTACCGGAAGCGAATCCGCCAATAAAATGAAAGAGTACACCAAGAATAACGACCATGTAAGAGGTTTAGGATTCTTGAAAATACGGCAAACCTGTGTAATCCAAAACTCCCTGAAAATTTATTAACCATCTAACCATATCGTACATATACTACACCTGAGAAGGTCAGACAAAGACCTTGATTAAAAAATTATTTGCTCTGGTTGAGTAAAGAATTTCTTAACATCGAAAGGTCAGCCTGTCACCTTTCAAAGGTCATCCTAAATGTTGACTACAGTCCGTTGTCCTAGATAGCGTCTTGATTGACATTTGTACGAACAATGTGATATGCGTGCAGATGGACATTAAAGAGAAATTTGGAATGAAGATTCGTGAACTTAGGCAACAAAACGGACTGTCTTTGGAAGGGCTGGCTCACAAAGCAGATTTGGATAGAACCTACATTCCAAGTATTGAGAAAGGAAAACGAAATGTATCCATTACTGTTATCGAAAAGCTGGCTAAGGCCTTAAATGTAGAAATCTCTAAGTTGTTTGAAAATCATCACTGATCTGTTCTCAGATCAGAAATCAAAACAATTCACTTCAGGAGCTAATCTCCGCTCTAATATTTTCGTTTGTCTCTAAGGCTGTTTTTCATTACTATCGTAAACCAGTAATGTGAAACCCTATGCCATTCCGCTACCTGATTACTTTCCTCCTGATCTCTGCCTTCGCCGTTTCGGCGCAGATCACTGTTACAGACTTAAGAACTGAAAACCTTACCAAACCGGCAGGTCTCTCAGAGACAACGCCAAGATTCAGTTGGAAACTGAATGCCACCCGAAGAGCTACTGTTCAAACCGCCTATGAAATAAAGGTTTCAGAAATGGCACGAGCACCTAACGGTTCATGGACAAAAGTGAGCGGAGGTGCCTGGCAATCCGGCAAAGTCAACAGCGATCAATCGGTTTATATCCCTTATTCCGGCAAGGCGTTAGCTTCAGGACGATGGTATGGCTGGCAGGTTCGTGTGTGGGATAATTTTGGAAAAGTTTCACCATGGAGCCCAGTGGCAGCCTGGCAAACAGCCTTACTTCAACCATCCGATTTCAAAGCAAAATGGATTTCTGCATCAGGCGACCAGCCAGATGCCAGTCCATTGTTCAGGAAAAACTTTTCTGCAAAATCAAAGATAAGATCGGCAACCGTTTACGTAACGGCTCAAGGACTCTATGAAGCCTTTTTGAACGGACAGAAAATTGGGGAGGATGTGCTGACCCCGGGTTGGACAAGCTACAACAAGCGGCTGCAGTATCAGCAGTACGATGTAACAAAACTAATTACCGCTGGAGAAAATGCGTTAGGAGCAGAATTAGGCAAAGGCTGGTACAGTGGTCTTATCGGCTTTTCGGGACAACGAAATTTTTATGGAAATCAGTTGGCCTTATGGATGCAACTCGAACTCATCTATACCGATGGTACAACAGAATTAATCACGACCGACGAAACATGGAAAACAACCTACGGATCGATTCGTGAATCTGAAATTTATAATGGAGAGTTGGTGGATGCCCGATTGAGCATTTCAAACTGGAATCAAGTAGGCACGAATTTTTCTGCCTGGAAGCCGGTGATCATTAAGGAAAATCCATCGGTCAATCTTATCGCCACTTATAACGAACCGATTCGTAAAAAAGAAGTTTTTAAACCGGTCAAAGTCCTGACTACACCAAAGGGTGAGCACGTTATTGATTTTGGTCAAAACTTGGTTGGTTGGGTTAGAATGAGGGTTCGCGGTAAACCAGGTGAGCGTGTGATCATCCACCACGCGGAGGTTTTAGACAAAAAGGGTAATTTTTACATCGATAATTTAAGGGCTGCCAAACAGCGCAATGAATTCATCCTTGCCGGAACTGGAGAAGAAGTTTTTGAGCCGCGCTTCACCTTTCAAGGCTTCCGTTATATCAAAGTAGAAGGTTATCCAGGTTCGATAAAAGCCGAGGATTTTATAGCAACAGCTCTGTACTCGGATATGCGCTCTACCGGAACATTCTCTTCTTCTCACCCCTTGATTAATCAATTACAGCATAACATTCAGTGGGGTCAGCGTGGAAATTTTTTAGATGTGCCAACAGACTGCCCCCAGCGCGATGAGCGTCTTGGATGGACTGGTGATGCACAGGCCTTTGCCAGAACAGCCACCTTCAATTTTGATGTACATAACTTTTTTACCAAGTGGCTAAGGGATGTTGAAGCCGATCAAATTAATGGAAGTGTTCCGTTTGTAATTCCTAATGTACTGGGTACAGGTGCAGCAGGTTCAGCCGGTTGGGCTGACGCAGCGACTATTATTCCATGGGATCTTTACCTGGCCTATGGCGATAAAAAGATTCTGGAAAATCAATTTGAGAGCATGAAGGCCTGGGTAGGCTTCATCCAAAGTAAAAGCACGAATGATCTCTGGAATACCGGCTTTCATTTTGGTCGGAATTGTTCCGATGATTGCACCAATGGTCATACAAATTCTAGAAGGTTTCCACATCTAGCCGTTGTTTTGGCTTGTGCACAATTTTTAATTGAGTTTTTGAAGTGATGGTTTTTCTTTTAAATTTGTTACCAATTAGAGAAAGGAAAATATGTTTATCAAAACATTATTAAAACTGAAGGAATTGCAAGATGGCGCACTGACTGCCGAATACGCCACTGTTGGCATCGCTGCCTGCGGTGCTGCAGGAATTCTTTATAAGTTTTTCACCAGCAC
>JBMSPY010000310.1:0-2939 GCA_049423005.1 Cyclobacteriaceae bacterium | reverse complement strand
TAGGAACCACCAGAACCTTCTTTGATAGATAAAGGGATTCAGCAGGTGTTTCAAACCCGGCTCCGCAAATAATCCCACTACAACCAGCCAGGCTTTTTACGAATTGATCCATTTGCACTGGAAAGAATTGAATATTGCCAACCTTATAAGGTATTCTGGAGTGTTTAGAAAAAACCTGCCACTTAATTGCTGGAAATTTTTCCAATAATTGAACTAAAATCTGGTCACCATAAGCTGGAAGATAAATGGTGTAATGACCTGAATTTTGGGTTTTCAACGTACGTATTCGAGCACGGATTACTGGAGTAAGGATATTGCGGTCGTATTTTCCAAAGTGAAAACCTACTCCTGACTTTACAGGAGCATAATTTTTAAGAAACCACCTGCCTACCGGGTCTGAGTTTTTTGGTTTGGGTACTCGACTAGAAAGCAAGCTAAATTGATGACTTAGTGAGTAACATGGAATTTTCTTCTTGCGACAGGCCCAGGCACTGATAGCTTCAAAGTCGTTAATTACTAAATCATAATTTTCTACCGGCAATTCCTGTATTTCTCTTATTACACGCTTCGAACTATTGAATTTAAATGTTTTATAGAAATCAATCCCTCCCTTTTTTCCAAAATAAAAACTCAACCCCTTTGAGCGGAATTTAACAGGATAAGGGAGCTGAATTTCTGATTGCGCCCCACTTAAAAAAATATCTACCTTTCCATAATGGCAAAGCTGGGGAATAATTTCTTCCGCTCGGGCAACATGACCGTTACCTGTTCCTTGAATGGCATAAAGTATTTTCATGACTTTCTGATTAAGAAACTTTCAACCAATTCCTCAAAAACTTCTTTAGTGTCTGATCTTTTAAACCGCTTAGGTAATTTTACAGCACGCGCGTGTGGATCTTCCCGAAAGTGGTAAATTCTCCACTTGCCCTCGTGGTACTCTAATGAGGTTAGGTTTTCAACCCAATCCCCTGAATTTAGGTAAGTAACTTTTCCCTTTGCCGTTTCAATTGTTTTTATAGTTGGCTTATGAATATGTCCGCAGATCACATAATCGTAGCCATTATCAATAGCAATTTCAGCAGCAGTGATCTCAAAATTGTCGACAAACTGAACGGCTTTTTTTACACTATCTTTTATTTTCTTGGATAAGGATATCTTATCTCTACCGAAACGCTCTAAAATTCGGTTTACTATGGTATTAATTAGTATCAATAAGTCGTAGCCCACAGCGCCAAGTTTGGCCAGCCAGCGGGCATGTTTCATGGTTACATCAAAAATATCCCCATGAAAAACCCATGCCTTCTTCGAATTAAGTTTTAAAACCGTTTTATTATCAATAGAAAAGGAGCCAAGCTTAAATCCTGCAAACTTTCTAAGCATTTCATCATGATTACCTGTCAGGTAAATGACCCTGCTGTTTTTGGTCATTAGACCTGTAATGTGCTTTATTACTTGCATGTGCGTTTTTGGCCAAAACCTTGTAGAGAATTGCCACATGTCAATGATGTCTCCGTTTAAAATTAATCGTTTGGGATTGATTGATTTTAGGTATTTCAACAACTCAGTGGCATGACATCCGTACGTTCCGAGATGGATATCAGAGAGAATTACGACATCGACATCTCTTTTACCTCTAAATTTTTTTACCATCCGGGTTTCATTTTCAACCTGAAAGTAACCTTAGAGAATGGCTCACCCTTTAAGAACATGTTAACTGTTTGTTATTTTGCAGGTCTATGAGGTCTTTACCTGAGTACATAGGAATTAATCGTATTTGTTTGGTTCGCCACCGACCTCAGGATGCCGAAGAAATTTTTTATGCCTACGCCTCAAAGCCTGAGGCTACGCACTTCATGGCGTGGAAGAGGCATGAATCATTAGATGATACCCGAATGTTTCTGAGGTGGGCTTCAATGACCTGGGAAGATTGCTCCCACTTCGCCTACGCCATTCGTCTACGCGGTTCAAACCGTTTGATTGGAGGCTGCGGATGTACCCAACAAGACGGGATCTTTCAGGTCGGTTACATCTTTAGCCCTTCTGTCTGGGGGCAAGGTTACGGCACAGAAGCCTGTACGGGTTTGGTTGCAGCGATCCGGTCTAATCCCATGACTCGAAAGATTACCTCATTTGTAGATGCGGAAAATATTCCTTCAATGCGCGTTCTGGAAAAGTCGGGGTTTATCCGGACAGAGCTGGCGCCACAGTACTTTACGGCCATCAATCAAAATGGCACAAAAAAGGATGCCTGGTTGTTTAATTACCCGTTTATAGGGCTGAATTCCGGGGTCTGAGCGTCTGATTTTGCGAAATTTTCGGTCACTTGTTATTATTGTCTTTCAATTCTAACACTATGGGAAAAGGAGATAAAAAATCGAAAAAAGGAAAGATTTGGAGGGATAGCTACGGCAACAAGCGCAATCGCAACAAGATCAGATTGCGTCTCAAGCGCCTCTCTTCTGTCAAGAAAAAAGTTGCTGCTGTTGAGGGTGAAAAGACAAAAGTCCGTCGCCCGGCTCGCAAAAAAGAGAGTGCTGACTAAGACTCAAGCGTCTTTCAAAAAAAAACGCCCGATGTTTGTCGGGCGTTTTTCATTTCTATGGCTTTAGGTTTCGATCGAAGAAGGCCGTCGATCGATTGAAGATGCTACGCCAACTCTCATAACGCAAAAATCCATGGACTTCATCCGGCAATACCAATACTTCAACAGGTACATTTTTTTCTTTCAACCGCTCGGCTAAATCGGTCGTTTCCTGAAACATCACGTTGCGATCGTCATCTCCCGAAACAAGCAGTACCGGAGCCTTCCACTTAGAGAGATCAGCTACGGGTGAACTTGAAACCGCAAGGGCAAAATCTTTTTCACCGATTCCCCACCAGCCACCTTTGGTCCAGAATTCGCTGGCACGAAAAGCCCAATCGTGAACGCCGTGAACATA
>JBMSPY010000309.1:0-2955 GCA_049423005.1 Cyclobacteriaceae bacterium | reverse complement strand
CCAAACTAGCGGCCAAATTGCAACAGTCCCTGACCCATATGAATCCGTTGATGTATGAAGAAGGAAATCCATCCGGAATCAAGGAGCTACTTGAACAAATGGGTGTGATTCGGAACTACGTCAGACTTCCTATGGTACCCGTGTCTGATAAACTTAAAGAGAAGATTAATACTGCACTCAGGAAAATAAAAAAGGGATAGCGTTTGGCTATCCCCTTTTTTCGAAGATTTACTAAAGGAATTATTCCTTGTTTTTCAAATCCTGCACTTCACTGCGGATCTGTTGAGCAAGATTCTTGAGGTCCTGCATTCCTTTGCGCACGCGTGTTCCTGCAGCACTGTTTCCTTTAGAATAGAATTTTTCAGCATCAACTTCGATAGAAGCAATCAATGCTTTCAGTTCTTCGAATTTTTTCATTTTGTATTGGGTGTTAAGGATTAAAAATTTAACCGTTTTGCGAAAATATTAAGAAAACCTTTAAAATCAAGTAAAAAAGGCATTTTTCTATCCCTTGGTCACCGAAACAAGCTCTTCCTTACGGTAAAAACCTGCATCCAGCTTGGTTTTAAGGCTAGAAAACGTCTCCAGGGTATATTGAACATCTTCCAGGCTATGAGCAGCGGTAGGGATGATTCTGAACATGATAACATCCTTAGGCACAACAGGATAGATCACAACAGAGCAGAAAATATTGAAGTTCTCCCTAAGGTCCATAGCCATATTTGCAGCTTCTCCTACCCCTCCTTTAAAGAGCACAGGGGTTACCGGGGAGGTGGTGTTACCAATATAGAATCCCCGCTCACGCAAACCATTTTGCATAGCCCTTACGATGGTCCAAAGGTTATCCTTCAGCTCAGGGCGGGTTTTTAATAGTTCAAGTCTTTTTTGAGCTCCGATAACCAAAGGCATGGGTAAACTCTTTGCAAAGATTTGAGAGCGGGTTGAAAAACGTAAAAACTTAAGAACAGCTTTGGATCCGGCTACAAAAGCTCCGATGCTTGCCATTGACTTAGCAAAGGTTGAGAAATACAAATCAACCTGGTCCTGAACACCTTGCTCCTCACCTACGCCAGCTCCGGTTTTACCCATCGTACCAAATCCATGTGCATCATCAACCAACAAGCGAAACTTATACTTCTTCTTAAGCTCCACTACGCCCTTCAGATTACCCTGGCTGCCGGACATACCAAACACACCTTCTGTAATCACTAAAATTCCTCCACCTGTTTCCTCAGCCAGTTTAGTGGCTCGTTGAAGTTGCTTGTCCAGAGATTCCATATTGTTGTGGGTATACACGAAACGTTTACCCATGTGCAATCGGACTCCGTCAATGATGCAGGCGTGTGATTCCGCATCGTAAACAATCACATCCTTTCGGTCTACAAGCGCGTCAATAATAGACACAACACCCTGATATCCATAGTTCAGGAGCATTGCATCTTCCTTCATCACAAAATCAGCCAGATCACGCTCCAGTTTTAAATGGTGAACAGAGTTGCCCGACATCATCCTCGCTCCCATTGGGGCAGCAAGACCGTAGGTGGCGGTGGCATCTGCATCAGCCTTTCTGACCTCCGGGTGGTTGGCCAGACCTAAATAATTGTTGAGGCTCCAGTTCAGAACCTTTTTTCCATTAAAATTCATCCATGGCCCAATTTCTCCTTCCAGTTTTGGAAAGAAAAAGTAATCATCAGGCAGGTGAGAATATTTGGCCAGTGGTCCGGCCTCCATTTTCAATTTTTCAAACAAATCAACCATCGATAAAAGATTTACTGGTTATAATTTCCTGCAAAAATAGCTAAAAAATCGATTTTTAAAGCAATTGAAATTCTGCTCCGATCCCATAAAAAAGGGTGTAACCTAAGTCACGGTTACCATTCGTTTAACAAACGACCTTTGAATCTCATTCAACTTTTGAATCATGCTCAATTTTCTTAAAAAACTCTTTTCAGGATCGCCCGCTGTAGATCTTAAATCCTTAGTCGCTGCTGGCGCAGTTATCGTTGACGTGAGAACTCGGAGCGAATACCAGGGTGGTCATGTTAAGGGCAGCATCAACATTCCGCTTAATGAACTGCCGCAATCCTTGGGAAAATTAAGCCCAACCAAAACCATTATCACCTGCTGCGCTTCCGGCATGCGGAGCTCTTCGGCCAAAAGCCTGCTCAAAAGCAATGGCTTTCAGGAGGTCCACAACGGAGGTGGCTGGCAGAACCTTGACTATGCCCTTCGTTAACTAAGGGTCTTTTTACCCTGACCGTAAATGCGTAGCATTGTGGGTCTGTACTAGATATGGGTAAGATCAAAAAAGTACTGGTTGCCAACAGAGGTGAGATTGCTCTTCGGATTTTCAAAAGCCTCAAAGAATTATCAATAGAAACGGTCGCCGTTTTCAGCGATGCCGACCGTGGAGCACTTCATGTCCGGTACGCTGATCAGGCAGTCTATATCGGTCCCTCACCAGCAAGCCAATCCTATCTGCAGATCGATAAAATTCTCGATGCAGCCCGCGTAACCGGAGCCGATGCCATCCATCCTGGTTATGGCTTTCTTTCCGAAAAGGAAGATTTTGCCCGCGCGGTTCGGGAAGCAGGTCTGACCTATATAGGACCGTCGGAACATTCTATTCAAACCATGGGTTCGAAACTGGAAGCTAAACGAGCTGCTCAGGCTTTTGGGGTTCCATTGGTTCCCGGAACAGCAGCTCCCATTACAGATACCCAGGAAGCCATAAGGCTTGCCAACGAAATTGGTTTTCCAATACTCATCAAGGCAAGTGCTGGCGGTGGCGGGCACATCCGGACTGGCGCTGGACAACCCGCGCGCGCTGGCAGCAGGCAGCGATGCCGGGTTCTACGACCTGCCCAAATTCGGCAACGTGTCGCTGACGCACTTTACCGATTGCCATGCGCAATTGCTGCCGGCGTACTTTCGCGAGCCGGATACCAATATCGG
>JBMSPY010000308.1:0-2967 GCA_049423005.1 Cyclobacteriaceae bacterium | reverse complement strand
CCAGTAGCGAAGTTTTTTCCTTAATAATCGGACCTTCCAGAGTAATTCGACCGGTAATCGGACTAAGCCCGCCGGTGGCTGTGAACTTTTTCAAATTTCCTTCTCTGGAGGATACATCAAAAACGGAAGACAAGCGTCCGCCACGGTCTGCCTCCAAACCACTTTTAATCAATTCAAGATCTTTTACAACATCCGGATTAAACGTTGAGAAAAATCCAAATAGGTGGGAAGGGTTGTAAATGGTTGCCCCGTTAAAGAGCACAAGATTTTGATTTGAAGCACCTCCCCGCACATTCAATCCACCAGCTCCCTCTCCTACGCTTTGAACACCAGGTAAGGCCAGTGCAGACTTTAATACATCCGTTTCGCCCAAAGCCATGGGAAGCTGCTTCATGGATTTGATGTCGAGTTTTTCCTTACCCATTTGAACACCTTGAACCGCCTGATCACGAGCGGCATTTACAACCACATCTTTTAGGGCAGTGACCTCCTCTTCCAGCTCAACATCCATCCTACCATCCTCATAAAGCATTACCGTTCTACGAGCCGTTTTCATACCAACACTTTGAACAAGCAGAATTCTCTTTCCCTTACCTAGACGAATAGCATATTCACCAAGCGCATCCGTTGTTGTGCCGACAAGTGGTTCTTGCTGAAAAACAGCTACACCACTCAGCGGTTCACCGGTGAGTGCATCCCGTACAACACCGGTTATGGTGGCCTCTCCTCCGAGGCGGCGGGTCGGCTTACCCAATACCACCACCTTTTCAGGTTGCTGATCACCTGACTTCTTGCGACCATAGGCCGATAGATCAGCCTCTGAATCCTCTGTTGTCATTCCAGAAATCAAACCTGAAGGCAATGAAGTAAGGATGGTTCTTCTCCAGCTGAGAAAAAAATTATTTTTAGAATCCTGCACCACATGCCATTCCGGGTCACCTAAAACCTGGAGTAGCACCTCACGAATTGGAACATTACGAACAGAAACTGTTACACGAATGGTATCAATTTGACGCTGATCGTAATAAACGTGGACAGGAGACTGATTTTCAATGGCTTCAATGAACGTGCTGAATGTAGCATTGGACAGTTCCAGCGAAACCGGTTGTTGTGCATGAAGCGAAAATCCTACCACTAAAAAAAGAATGCTCAGTACCGCTTTCATGCTCGTTCTAGTCAATTAAAGATTCAGCAAAACGGATGAGATCGACTTTGCCAGCTTTCGGATTCTTTCTTAAAAAAACCCGCAAGTCAGCCTGGTTATCTTTGAGCAGTGATGGAATTCGTTCTCCTTCACTCCACCGGATAGCCCTTCCACCGCGGACGAGAAAATACTCCTGCGATTCTCGAAAGGCTGCATGAATTTCTGTACCCTCAATAATCTCCTGGAAAGCCTTAGTGTGTCTCAAATAGAGCTTCAGCTTTCCATCATAGAGCACTTCAAAAAACCCGGGAGTAGAAAGGTTTTCAATGGAATCGCGAACATAGTGAAACTGATGTCCCTGAAGTTCAAATCCAGATATAAGCTCATTGATAAAGACCATCCAGGTTCCGTCGTAATAGTAGGGAGTGACGAGCTGACCTTTGGCGATATCAAAATACATGGGAACAGAAGGATACCTGACTCCGTCGTAATTCAATGTTCCTACAATGTATTTATCAGAAAGAAAGAATGGATGCTCACCATTTCGGGAACGGTGCATTTTATATTCCGTTCCATTATACAGTTGCTGAGAACCGGCTAGCTTTTTCTCATATAGAGCTACTGGACCATCAGTGCTTTCCTGAGCCATTAACGGACAAAACGACAGGAAACCAACTATTGCTAAAAAGGAGAAAAAATGCACGGGGCAAAGAAACAATCTAGCCACAGGACCCCCAAACCTTTGATCAAATAATTAGCGAAATCTCTGAGCAGACAAAAATCCAACAGGTTGTTCGGATCTACCCTTTAAAGCCAAATCTGCAAGCACTTCACCAACTACAGAAGAAAACTTAAAACCATGACCGCTAAACCCTGCCGCATAAACCACTCGTGGAGTACCGGGCAGCACATCGATGATAAAATGCTCATCAGGAGAATACGTGTATAGACAAACCTGATCGTGCCGAAAACCCGCAAACTGACCCGGAAAAAATTTCTCCACTATCGTTCGCATGTGTTCACGCTCGGCATCCGTAACTGTGCGATCAACCGCATCAGGATCTGCTGGATGCCCAGGATTGTGTTGAGCAATCTTCAAACCTTGTGGTGGTCCGTACTGAGATTCCGTCAACAAGGGAAATCCATAAAAAAATTCACCGGTATCCTCATGTTCGGCCAGCCAACATGGAAAACGATCTGCCGTAAATCGCTCCGGATTTTTGACATCAATCCAAAAAACAGTTTGGCGGGTAACCCTGAGCTGCTTATCCATTCCGGGCAAAAAATGCGAAGCCCAAGGACCAGCGGTAATCACCAGTCGATCAGCAAAATATGTTCCAGTTATTGTCTTCACCTCTATTCCAGTAGCATGAGACTTCCACCCCAAAACTTTTTCATTGGTTCGTATGGTGGCACCATGCGACTGCGCACGGGAAGTATAGGTCCGAATACACTTTTCAGGGAATAAAAATCCGGCGCCAGGTTCAATAATTACTTCGAATTGATCGGGCAGAACAAGTACTGGATAGTCTAAGGCCATTTGACGGGCAGCTCCGGAACGAATCATCAATCCATATTGATCAGCTGATTCGTGGATACCCCTCATTAATGCACCTTCCGCACGACCGGCATAGAGGAGTCCAGTCTCGGTATACAATTGTTCTCCCGATTCTACAGATAGCTCTTGCCAAAGCTGATAAGACCGTTTCAATAGAGGGACGTAATCCGGATGCTCAAAATAAGCCTGACGTATTATCCGGCTTTGACCGTGATGTGATCCTTGGTTATGAACGATGGTGGATTGTTCCAAACCTAAAACCCTT
>JBMSPY010000307.1:0-2983 GCA_049423005.1 Cyclobacteriaceae bacterium | reverse complement strand
AACCGCAGCTGCATGGTTCGCATTCCGCCAGAGCGTGGCCAGGGCACTCGCCTCGAGGTGCGCGTCGGTGATGGCGCGGCTAACCCGTACCTGATGATTGCCGCGATCCTTGCTGCCGGTCTCGAGACCGCAATAAGCAAGTGACTGGAAACCGAATGCAGTCTTGTAAAAGTGGGCCGCCTGCTTGGCATTGCCTACATAAAATTCCACATGGTCAGTACCGGATAAGGGTAAGAAATCAGCCTCTTGCTTCGATACCATTTTTGGTTCAGTTACCATTGCCATAGATCATTCGATATTGTGTTGCCAACTTTTGTGATACGATTCGTCTTCGATGGCCACTGCATGTTCCGTCATCATTAACGGACGAAAAGGATCAATCATCACCGCCAATTCATCGGTTTTTTCTTTGCCAATGGATTTTTCAACCGCTCCAGGATGTGGTCCGTGCGGAATACCCCCTGGATGAAGGGTAATTTGTCCTTTAACAACTGACTTTCGGCTCATAAAATCACCATCTACGTAATACAACACTTCATCGCTATCCACATTGCTGTGGTTGTAAGGTGCTGGAATGGCCTGAGGGTGGTAATCGTATTTTCTTGGGCAGAAGGAGCAGATGACAAAATTATCTCCTTCAAAAGTCTGGTGCACTGGAGGTGGTTGATGCACCCGCCCGGTAATTGGCTCGAAATCATGAATGGAGAAAGCCCATGGATAATGATATCCGTCCCATCCGATAAAATCAAATGGATGTGTGCCGTACGTATAAGGATACAAGAGGCCCTGCTTCTTGATCATGATTTTAAAATCACCCTCCTCGTTATGTGTAACTAAATCGGATGGCCTTCGGATGTCGCGCTCACAGAAAGGTGCATGTTCCATCAGTTGTCCATACGTATTCAAATACCTTTTTGGAAACCGTATCGGGCTGTAGCTTTCTACGATGAACAGCCGGTTTTCTGAACCGTCAAATTCCAATTGATAAATCGTTCCTCGTGGAATCACGAGGTAATCTCCATAGCCAAATTTTAATTGCCCAAAGCCCGTCTTGAGTACTCCTGTTCCCTGGTGAACGAAGATTACCTCATCGCCCTGACTGTTTTTGTAGAAATAATCTGTCATCGATTGACGTGGAGCGGCCAGCGTGATTTGCAGGTCACTGTTCACCAAAACCGGCTTGCGGCTTTTCAGATAATCATCCTCAGCGGGAATGTTAAATCCTATCAGACTGGTATGCCGTAAATGTTTTTCCCGAACAATTTTTGGCTCAACCGAATACGGTTCGCCCAGACTTTTCACAATAGTCGGAGGATGCACATGGTAGACCAACGAATACAAACTCGAGAATCCGTGTGTGGAGACGAGTTCCTCTGAATAGAGTTTTCCATCCGGCCGACGGAAAACAGTGTGTCGTTTGTGCGGAATTGTTCCGAGAGTATGATAAATGGGCATGCTGGGTTACAATCGTTCGGTTGGACCGGCAATTTAAGGCATATTTTCTAACTTCGGGACGCTTAAAAGGTCTTAATAATTTGATTCTGAGTCAAAAAAAGGGTTTTAAATGAAACTAGTAACCTATTGGGACGGTGTAGAAAATTTAGGAGTTCTGGTCAATGACCGGGTCTATCGCTTGGGTAATCTGGATCCTTCTCTTCCGTCCACGATGCTTGAGTTTCTGGACAGTGGACAGGAGGTTTTTGCTAAAGCGAAGTCGGTAGCGGCAGACTCATCTAAACTCATCAATGGTATTCCTGTGCAGGACGTAATCTTAATGGCGCCCCTTCCGCGACCACGTTCGTGTCGAGATGGTTACGCGTTTCGTCAGCACGTGGAAACAGCAAGAAGAAACAGAGGCGTCCCGATGATTCCTGAGTTCGATCAGTATCCGGTTTTTTATTTTACCAACCACCAGGCCATTAATGGTCCGGGTCCAATCTATTGCATGCCCGATCACTTTCGTCAATTGGATTTCGAACTCGAGGTGGCTATTGTAATTGGAAAAAAAGGACGAAACATCCGCGCCTCAGAAGCCGACCAATTTATCGCCGGTTATACAATAATGAATGACCTGAGCGCCCGTCAACTTCAAATGGAAGAAATGCAGCTTAACCTTGGTCCCGCTAAAGGAAAAGATTTCTCAACCGTGCTAGGGCCCTGGTTGGTAACGACAGATGAGCTGGAGGCTTATGCCTGTCCGACTAAGCCCGGCCACATCGGAAAGCAATACAACCTCAATATGAAATGCGTAGTTAACGGAAACACCGTTTCACAAGGAAATCTCAATCAAATGGATTGGACATTTGCAGAGCTGGTTGAGCGGGCGTCCTATGGTGTTGATCTTTTTCCAGGAGATGTTATCGGGTCAGGTACCGTTGGTACCGGTTGTTTTCTGGAGCTGAACGGAACAGCTAAACTGAAAAACCCGGATCATAAACCCCAATGGCTCCAGGAAGGAGATGTGATTAGTTTGCATGTAGATGTTTTGGGCGAGCTTACCAATGAAATTCGTAAAGAGAATAGCGATTGGTCGATACTGGGTCAGAAAAAGAATTTACCGACTACATGAAACAATTTAAACTGGACGAGCTGACTGGTCAGCAAAAGCAGGCTTTAATGCAGTCGGTGGTGGGCCCGCGTCCCATCTGCTTTGCCAGTACGGTGAACACAAAAGGTGAGGTCAATCTGAGTCCATTTAGCTTTTTTAACATGTTCAGTATTGATCCTCCCGTTTGTGTATTCTCACCATCTCGTCGACTGCGTGATGGAACGACTAAGCATACGCTTGAGAATATTAAGGAGACCATGGAGGTGGTGATCAATGTGGTGAATTATTCCATGGTTTACCAAACATCGCTCGCCAGTTGTGAATATCCGCAAGGAATTAACGAGTTCATTAAAGCGGGCTATACTATGGTTCCTTCTGAAGTGGTTCGTCCGCCTCGGGTAGCTGAATCACCGGTGCAGATGGAATGTACTGTTC
>JBMSPY010000306.1:0-2999 GCA_049423005.1 Cyclobacteriaceae bacterium | reverse complement strand
GGCGCCAGTTACCCGTGAGCAATGTGAGTATCAGACGATGGAGCGTGGCGGCTATATCATTGGCGATCCGCAGGAAGTGGCTGAGAAAATTATCCGACACAGTGAAGCATTGGGCGGAATAGACCGCTTAACCTTTCAAATGGACACCGGTAACCTGCCCCATGAAAAGCTTATGAAGTCTATTGAGTTGATTGGTTCTCAGGTAATCCCCTTGGTTGATAGGATGAGTTAGGATTAACTTGTTGGCATAAAACTGTAGCTATGCCGATACGCCTGACCTTCATTTTTATCGTATTTTCATTGAGCGCGCATGCGCAAAACAAAAGCATCATTATACAAGCTGATCCACCGAACTGGTGGACGGCACTTAAGCATAACCGTGTTCAGGTTGCTTTTGACGGAAAGGGTCTGGCCGGCTCTGAAGTTTTCATCAATCATCCCGGGATTACGCTAGGAGAAATTACATCTGGAGATAGTCCAAATTACCTTTTCGTTGAGCTGATTATTTCAGAGAAAGCCGAACCAGGTATGGTTTCTCTGGAATTCAAAAAAAAGGGTAAAACTTTCGCATACTATAATTACCCCATTCAAAAGCGTTCTGAAATAACCGTCACCGGATTTTCATCAGCAGATGCCATTTATCTGATTGTTCCAGATCGTTTTGCCAATGGTAACCCTTCTAATGATGTAGTTACCGGTTTAAAAGAAAGTAAAATCGATCGGTCGTTCGACGGGGGGCGGCACGGCGGAGATATTCGCGGGCTCATCAACAACCTCAATTATTTGTCTTCGATGGGCTTTACGGCAATCTGGACAACACCCATGTTGATCAACGATATGGAAGGCTATAGCTATCATGGTTATGCCATAACCGACCAATACAAAGTGGATCCTCGGTTTGGAACAATGGAGGAGTACAAAGAGCTAGCCAATAAAGCGCGAGAAGCTGGAATTAAAATCATTTTTGATCAAGTACTCAATCACATTGGCACCAATCACCGCTGGATTGCAGATCCTCCGTTTAAAGATTGGATCAACTACCTTCCCTCCCCTAGTAATAAAGACTTTGTATTAACCAATCACCAGCGAACGGTCAACCAAGACGGAAATGCTTCTGAGTATGACCGAGATCTGATGCTTCACGGGTGGTTTGTTCCCACCATGGCTGACCTGAACCAAAGGAATCCGGTATTGGGAAGATATTTGATTCAGAATTCCATTTGGTGGATTGAAACCCTAGGGCTTGGTGGTATTCGACAGGATACTTACGGATACACTGACAAAGAATTTTTAAGGGAATGGACCTGCGCTATATTAAATGAATATCCTTCGTTTTCCATTGTAGGAGAAGAATGGAGTACAAACCCACTGATCACCTCTTACTGGCAAAAGGGGAAGAAAAATACAGACGGATATGAAAGCTGCCTAACAACGATTATGGATTTTCCGGTTCAGGCCACTCTTATAGAATCGCTCTTGGAGTCTGAAACAACAGGGTTTAACCGTGGATTCGGAAGATTGTACGAAACAATGGCCAACGATTTTGTGTACGCTAACCCAAATCATATTCTGGTGATGGGTGATAACCATGATATGAATCGACTGTATATGCAGTTAAAGCAAAATAAAGATCTCGTTAAAATGGCCATTACCTTTTTGGCCACCATTCGTGGTATTCCCCAATTTTTCTATGGCACTGAAATTCTTATGGACAATACCGGAAACCACAAAGTAGATGGGTTGATTCGATCTGATTTTCCGGGAGGTTGGACAGGTGACGGTGTGAACGCATTCACGCAAAGCGGTCTGACAAGCGATCAGGTTGAAGTTCAAGACTATTTCAAAAAGCTCTTAAACTGGCGAAAGAACAACACCATACTTACAGAGGGTAAGACCAAGCACTTTGCGCCATTCGACGGGATATATGTGTATTTCCGTTATATAGGAAATCAAAAAGTTATGGTCATTCTCAATAAAAACAATGAAACCAAGATTCTTAACTTAAGCAGATTCAGGGAAATTCTTCCCCCCAATGTTGCAACTACCAATCCAATCACCGGGGAAACCCAGGTGCTTAAAGAAACACTGGAGGTAACGGGAACATCAGCCACCATTTTACACATTCCATCGAATTAATTTTTTAGGAAAGTTTCAGCATAGTTTGGTTTCGCAATCGATTTCGAGAGGCCTTTTTTAACTCCTTTCATCCGAGTGAGAACAAGTATTTCTATCTGGATAAAGAAGTTAAATCAAAAATCATATTTTGCATGTGACAGATGGCATAGCCTAAACCGCTGAGCTCATCACATACCACAGATTAACACACTATGAGTACTAGAGGTCTTTTCCGTTTTATACTCTGTCTGGCACTTTTAGCTCAGGTCCCGGTATTTGGACAAAAAGTTTCTGTAAATCCTACCGTCAGTCCTGCCGTTTTTTTACCAAGTGAACCGATAACGGTGACCTACGATGTAACCGGCACATCCTTAGCGAATTTATCCAACGCCTGGATCTGGGTTTGGATACCAGGAAAAAATATTGACGCTAAGTTTAATGTCAACCCAGCTACAGCAGCAGTTGATGCGGCGAAGTTTACCAAATCGACCGCCAACAATAAAACAACCTGGTCGATCACCTTCAAGCCATCTGATTTTTTCACTGTAAGTATTGCCAATGAAAAACAAATGGGCGTGCTTATTAAGGCTCAGGACTGGAGCGGTGGTCAATCTACCGACTTCATTCTCAACTTTGGTTTTCAGACTACCCTTACCAGTCCATCGCAAAGTTTTGTTTTCGTAAATCCAAATGAATCGATTTCTATTACCGCTACTTCTCCCATTTCAGCGAATTTTAATCTCTACGTAAACGATGCACTGACCGATACCAAATCCGGTATTACCAACTACTCTTACACTCTAATCATTCCTTCTAATACGCCATCTGCAAAAGTCCGGCTGGTGGCTACTTCAGTTGCAGGTGGAACAAATAGTGAAGTTTCC
>JBMSPY010000305.1:0-3030 GCA_049423005.1 Cyclobacteriaceae bacterium | reverse complement strand
GCGATGCTGTTGCTGTTACGGAAACTCACTTGTGGCGATTACCGCACTTTAGTCGCAGCCAGTTCCATCATCAGACCTGGTGTGGCCCGTTCCGGAATGATGCGGGCCTACATCGAACGCTTCCACATGCATCAGAAAGGACAAGATTTCCAATCGGCACATCCGTTGATGAAGGAGCTCCTTAGTGAAACCTTTGGTGTAATGGTCTATCAAGAAGATGTGATTCGTGTGGCACACCATTTTGCAGGACTGAGTCTGGCCGAGGCCGATGTGTTACGCCGGGGGATGTCCGGGAAGTTCCGTTCGCGGAGAGAGTTTGAGCGGATACGGGAAAAATTTTTTTTCAATTGTGAGGCCAAAGGTTATGTACGCGAAGTTGTTGACCGGATTTGGTATGAAATTGAAAGTTTTTCAGGCTACAGTTTTGCCAAAGGTCACTCAGCCAGCTATGCAGTAGAGAGTTATCAAAGTTTGTATCTGAAGACCTACTATCCTCTTGAATTTATGGTAGGGGTCATCAATAATTTTGGTGGCTTTTATAAAACAGAGTTCTATTTTCATGAAGCTCGAATGCGCGGAGCTACCATCGAGCCACCTTGCATCAATACCAGCGAATTTTTAACTACGATTAGGAATAAAACCATCTACACAGGATTTATTCATCTGCGAAGTCTTGAGGTTAAACTCGCCAAAAGAATTCCTGAGGAACGCGAGAAAAACGGACCCTACGCTGGGCTCCGCGACCTGATGCACCGAGTGCCGATTGGACTTGAGCAGTTGCGTCTGCTCATACGTTGTGGAGCCCTACGATTTACAGGGAAAACAAAACAGCAACTGATGTGGGAGGCTGTTGCAGGACACAATGAGGCGGCCGAAGCAAGATCAAAATCAAGTGGACTCCTATTTGCACCGGATATCAGCGATCCTAAATTACCCAGATTGGAAAGAAACCCTATAGAAGATTTATTGGATGAAATTGAATTGCTTGGCTTCCCACTACAAGATCCTTTTCGTCTGCTCAAGAATACTCCCCTGCCGTCACGGGCTTCCGAAATGAACCACGCTGTTGGGAAAAGATTTAGGATTACAGGTTATTTGGTTACTACCAAAATGACATCAACCAGTGATCGTAAAAGCATGAATTTTGGAACCTTCATTGATCCCTCCGGAGAGATGTTTGATACTGTTCATTTCCCCGAATCTTCCCGGGAATACCCATTCCGTGGTCGCGGTTTTTATGAATTAGAGGGGAAAGTAACAGAAGATTTCAATGTTACAACACTGGAAGTCTCCCGAATGACTAAATGTGCCATTGTCAATTTGAGAGATTTTCTTTCAACATAATATTTTCCTAACGGATTCTTTGCATTTAAACCTTTGGTATTTAAGGTATTAACCCTACCTTCACCAACATGCGTATCACGGACGTCATCTTGCTGGCAGCCGGAAGGTCGGAACGAATGGGCCAACCTAAACAACTGTTGGACATTAAAGGTGTTCCGATGATTCAGCATACCATTAATGTCATTCAAAAGTGCACACGCATTCGCCATTTAGTGGTTGTTCTTGGATTCCAGGCTAACCGCATTCAACATTCCATTAGCAAGAATAATTTGCTAATCGTTGAAAACACAAACTGGATGGAAGGTATGGGCTCATCCCTTCGGACCGGATTACGAAAAGCGCTGGAGGTTATTCCGGCAGCGGATGATTTGCTGATAACGGTTTGTGATCAACCACTACTGACTAAAGAAGTCTTGGAAAATCTGATCAATCGTCATCAGCCGGAGCATATTACAGCGGCTAACTATGGAGATGCCTTTGGAACGCCGGCTTTATTCGATCGTAAGTTTTTGCCAGAGCTCTTATCTATACCCGATCAAAGTGGAGCCCGAAAACTTTTTGAAAAATATCCTCAACTCATCATTAAAGTTCCATTTCCCGGAGGAGAATTTGATCTCGACACCTGGGATGACTATGAGAAATTTATCTCCAGAAAAGATACTTGATGCGTAGACCGCTATTCGCATTCGTACTGATTTCATTTTTTACAAATCAGTTACATGGCCAAGGAAATACAGAAAAAAGCATCAAATTATTCGAGTATAAGATTGACTCGATAATGAGCAGTAATACCATTCCGGGAATGGCCATAGCTGTATCACAAAATGGAAGATTAATCTGGTCGATGGGGTACGGACTTGCAGACGTTGAACAAAAGGTAATGGTAGATCCGGCGAACACTAAATTTAGGATCGCGAGTATTTCTAAAGCATTAACATCCATCGGACTTGGAATTTTACTTGAGGAGAAAAGAATTCATCTCGACTCGTCAATTTACTTCTATCTACCCGACTATCCGCTTCAGAAATACCGACCAACAGTAAGACAATTGGCTAGTCACACCGGAGGTATCCGACATTATCGTGGAAATGAAAATGAAAGCACTTTACCCTATGCAACTGTATGGGAAGGCCTTTCAATCTTCAGTAAAGATTCACTTATGTACAAACCCGGGACACAATTCCTGTACTCAAGTTACGGGTTCAATTTGCTAAGCGCCGTAATGGAAAAAAGTAGCGGAATCAATTTCCTGGATTTTATGAAACAGCGGGTTCTTGAACCCCTCAATATGAATAGCACCCTGGCGGACCACCCCGACCAGATCATCCCAGGTCGAGGAAGGTATTATACCCGCCAAGGCACCAATGCACCTTACGTCGATAATAGCTATAAATGGGCAGGCGGTGGTTATGTATCTACTGCTACAGATCTTTTAAAGCTTGGCCAAGCCATGATTGATGGAGCTATCATCAAACCAGAAACCATTCATGAACTTATCACTTCACAAAAACTTCATAACGGAAAAGAAACCGGCTATGGTTTAGGATGGTTTTCAGGAAACGGAACATCCGGCCGGCGATGGTTTGGTCATAGTGGTGGCGCTGTCGGTGGAACCTCGAACCTGGTAATTTACCCGGAACAAAAATTAGTTGTAGTGATTCTAACCAATGTCAGTGGCGCTGACAT
>JBMSPY010000304.1:0-3032 GCA_049423005.1 Cyclobacteriaceae bacterium | reverse complement strand
TTGTTTCGGGTAACCAGAATAGGACGGTGCTCATAGAATGTACTTCCCGTTGAAATCAGCTTACGGTATAAGAGCGCCTGTTCAACACGATTATTCAATGCCTGCACACCATACTTTCCTTCTCGAACTGCTGCCAAAATTCGAACGGAATTAAACTTTTTTAAGGCTTCAACAATGTTGGGTTCATGTACATAAGCTTCAAATCCACGGATAAACTCAGTGAGCACCGACTCCTGGTAGGAGGTATCAAAGAAAAGTGCATCATTAAATGATTTACTGTATGCGCTCACCAATCGACTGATGTGTTCAGTATTCTTTTCAAGTACAGCCTGAGCGATTTGCCCAATAGGTCCGAGGTTATTAAAGCGGTGACTGAATTTTAGCTCGGTGATGTGGGAAGACAATAAACCGAAAGAGGATATTGATTTTGCAGGAGCCAGAACAATCCGTTCAGGATCTCCTATAAATTGATTTATCCAGCTGCGCTCAACCTCAGAAAAATGATTGAGATCACCTGCCGAATGGCATAAGTCACCCAATAAGCTTCCAGCCTCAACAGATGCCAGCTGATTCTGATCACCCAACAAAATCAGGCGACCTTCAGCCCCAATCGCCTCCATCAGTTTACTCATCATCGGTAAATCAATCATACTGGCCTCATCTGCAATGATGAGGTCTCCAGGTAATGGATTATTAGCATTAAATCGAAACGTAACCGTATTTCTTTGATAGCCAAGAAGGTTGTGGATGGTACTGGCCGTTAGTGTTCGAATCCATTCGCTGATGTCATCCTGATCACCAGCTACCGAGCGGCGGAGCGATTCAGACATACGCATGGCAGCTTTGCCGGTAGGTGCGACTAGAAAAACTTTTGCTTCCGGATACAGTCGGCGATAAATCTTAAGAAGTTTTGCCAATGTGGTGGTTTTACCAGTGCCCGGGCCGCCCGTTAGGATGGAAAAGTCAGATAATAAACAGCGAAGCGCACCGGCAAGCTGCCAATCGATGGCCTCAACAGTATCTTTAATTCCGGGAGTAATATCAGGATAGGCGGCTGTCAAAGACCGAATGAATGTAGCGTGCTGAAGCAGTAACGATTTTCTTTGACTCAGAAGTTCATGACTTTTTGAAACGAGCCTTTTAAGCTGGCGAATTACTGCACATTCGTATCGGTAATACCGTTGAAGATAAAGGCGATTTTGAGTCAGGTAAAATGGCTTCAAATCATCTTCACCCTGACCTACCCAAAGTGAAAGTTTACTCCAATCAGGTATGGCAGTTGAATTATACGGCGGTTGATTCAATACTTCTGCTGGTTGAATGCATACGTGTCCCTCCATCAATCGTTGGCTTAACAGATAGGCAAATGGCCGGAGAGCAGGTTCCGGAAAGAACTCGGCAAACTGTCGGTGAATATCATTTGAAAAAATCGTCATGTGATCAGTTAGTGACCGGGTATAACCGTATGCAGTAAGAACTCATATTAAGGTAATTTTCCGGAAAAACCATCTTTATAAATCTAAAATTGATTTCCCCGATACTTCCAGGACAAAGGAAGCACATCTGATTGTAGTCAGATTACAATGAGGAAAAATTATTGGAAATTGAACTATTCCTGGCTTAAACCCCCAAATCTCCTCCGTCGGAAATCATTAACAACAGGGCTTTCACCTCTTCAGCACGGGCGTGTTCTCCAATTTTATCAAAGGCCATGACCAAATTACGCAGGGACCGCCGGATGATATCTTCATTGGCACAAGGCTCAAAAAAAGAAGGCTGCGGAGTCAGTTGAATTTCGTGAACATAGTTCTCTAAATCCTTTCGGGTAAAAATTAAGCCCCGATTAAAGGCATTGATGTAAAAATCATGCGTGTCATCCCGATGGAGCAACATGAACATATTCGGAAGGTTTACACCATATACAGGAAGCTTCAGTTTTCGCGCTACCAACATGTAAATCACACACAAGGTTATTGGATTACCTTTTTTTGATTCTAAAACCACATTGATCATTGAATTACCCGGTGAATGAAAATTTCGGGTGTTGGCTCCAAAACGATGCTTTGAAAAAAGAACGCTGTTGAGCGCTTTAATCCGCTCCATAGCAGTCATTTCGTCGGTAAACGTAATCCATACATCGTAATAGATTTGTTCAAGATCTTGACGAATTTTTTGGAGATCGAGATCTGGGTATTGAATGGAAGCCACAATCCACATTCCAGTGAGCAAATCCCGATCAGGACTATGATACCATTCCATCAGGCGCTCCTTCAACAATACAAGCTGAAGATCGTGTATCAGATTTTCAATTCGGGATTGAAGATCCGGATTAAGCGTTGACTCCCACTCTTTTTCCAGATAGGGAATAACCTTAGTTCCCAGGCTTCTGATTTTGCCTTCCACATGATCGGCAACTTGCCGGTCAGAATCATCAAGTAGTGAAATAAGTGCCTTAATCTCTTTATCCTCCATACCCCTCTTCCGGCACTGCTTATTGTGATTTTTTTAATCTTTCCTCCTCTTTACGAAGCTCCTTCTTGATCTTTTTAGCACTCTTTCCGAGCGGGGCAAAGAAATGATCCGGGTTGGTGTTCATATGAGTTGTGAGACTATCAATGCTTCTGAGAACACCATTCAAATTGTTATACAATTCATCATCGGTGAGCAACTTGCTAGCCGTATTGTCACCTTTCTTAAGTCGCGACATAATATCGGTTAACTCTTCCAGGGTTCTTTGAGTTTTGCGCAACGTTTGATTAATCTGAAGTTGTTTGAGTGAGTCGGAGATAACTTTTAGATTTTTTAACGTGGGATCAAGTTCGGCCATGGTCCCCTTAAGTTTTACAGAAGCATCCTTAATGGTACTCTTAAGTTCGACCATACTCAGGTTAGTAGTATCCAGCAAAGAATTCAATTTTCCAGGGGTATCCTGAAATTTGTGAAGGACAGGATTAATCTCATTCAGGGTAACGGTAAGATCGTCAATAATGCAATTAAATTTTTTGAGAGTTTACTGCATATCATAGGCCACA
>JBMSPY010000303.1:0-3042 GCA_049423005.1 Cyclobacteriaceae bacterium | reverse complement strand
CTTTTTTTCATCTAATTTTTGCTGTTCTTTTAATCGATTAGCATCTAATTTATTTTTCAAATCCAATTCACGTGCTTGTAAATCAATATTTTCCTTTGATTGATTATTTACAACATCATTTTTCATTTTTTCAGCCTCTATATCAATCGCTTTTTGTTCATTTTGAGCACGTTTTTTTAATTCCTCCAGTTTCCATTCTTCAGTATCCAATGCAATAATTCTGCCTTTGTTTTGTGCAAGCGCTGCAAGATGAAGTGTCTTCCCACCTGCACCGGCGCAGGCATCAATGATTCTCATGCCGGGCTCTATCTTACAAAAAGGAGCAATGATTTGTGAACCGGCATCCTGTACTTCAAACAAGCCTTCCTTAAAAGCTGCAGTGCGAAAAATATTTGTTCTCTTAACCAGGTGTAATGCGTCGGGTGCAACCTGATCCTCGATGGTCTCTATGTCTTCTTCGAGGAGTTTTTCAGTAAGTTCTTTTTTTGAAAGTTTTAACCGGTTGCAGCGGAGCGTAACCGATGCAGTGGTATTGAGGGCTTCCAGTTCTTTTTGCCAGCTGGTTCCAAGTGCGTTCTGACCAAGTTCGTCCATCCAATCCGGAATACTTTGGGCGATTGCGCGGGTCAAACCAGGATGGACTAATTTCTTATTAATGTGTGCAGCTGAATAGTTTTCAAATTCCGGCCAGTTTGGAAATGGAATATCTTTCCAGGTCAGCCATGCTGCAAATAAGTCCCAGTATCCTGGACCAGACGCTGCTTCAAAAAGCCGTTTCCATCGAATGATGTCATAAATGGTTTCAGCTACGAATTTCCTGTCACGTGAGCCCCATCGGGGGTCTTGCCTGAGAATTTTTTCTACTACTTTATCAGCATACCGATTTCCGGCAAGGATTTCTTCTAATCCCTGGACCACCGCAGTGACAAGATTTCGGTATAGTTTCACCTTATTGTTTTTTTGACGATTTTAGGAACGCCCAACAATTAATCCACAAATATGAAAAGAAGAAATTTTATAGGCCGTACTCTTTCCGCAGCCGGATTAGGAATGACTACCATTACCGGAGTTGCAGGTATTGCCGAATCTCGCCGGTCTCTAATTGCTGAAATTCCTGCAGCCGAACCATTTCGGCTTAATTATGCGCCACATGATGGGATGTTTTCAGCTCATGCCGGTAAAAATTTCGTTGACCAGATCCGTTTTATGGCCGATCAGGGATTTCGTGCTATTGAAGATAACGGATTGCTTGGAAGACCTGTTGCAGAACAAGAGCAGATTGGAAAAACTTTGAGCGATCTTAAAATGACCATGGGTGTCTTTGTTGTGGACGGAGGTGACAACTGGAAGGTCTCACTGACAACTGGAAAGAAAGAATTTCTGGACAATTTTGTGAATACCTGCAAGCGCTGTGTGGAAGCAGCACGACGAGTAAATGCAAAATGGATGACGGTGGTGCCTGGTTTTTTTGACCGGCGACTTCCTCTGGATATACAGACCTCCAATGTCATCGAGGCCTTGAGGAGAGGAGCAGAAATTTTTGAACCACATGGGCTGATCATGGTTATGGAGCCTCTAAGTGATACTCCTGAATTATTTCTTCGACATGCTGCCCAGACCTACATGATCTGTAAGGCAGTAAAGAGTCCATCCTGCAAAATTTTGTATGATGTCTATCACATGCAGAGGAATGAAGGCCATCTGATCCCAACAATCGAGCAATGCTGGGAAGAGATTGCTTATTTTCAGATTGGCGATAATCCCGGTCGGAAGGAGCCTGGAACGGGAGAGATCAACTACAAGAATATTTTTAAGTATATCCATAAGAAAGGCTTCACTGGTGTGATGGGGATGGAGCACGGTAATTTCAGCGAAGGCAAAGAAGGTGAGCTCGCTTTAATCCGCGCGTATCGGGAGGCTGATAATTTTTAGAGCTGATGTTGCATCCGGACTAAAGTCCGAATTCGAGCTCATCCGGACTTAAGTCCGGACCAGCTATAAGTCCGGATGAGCTTTCAATAGCCTTCAGGATCCGGTGATTTTGTCGAGTGCGTCTGTGAGTAAGTCTATTTCTTCCTCTGTGTTATAATAATGAGGTGAAATTCTGAGCGCCCAATCGACGTTTTTGGATTCAAAATCAATCAGTGCATAGTTACCAAGTGAAACAGAAGTGTTGATTTTTTGATCCCGGAGTTTGCGATGTAAAACTTTCGGATCAACTTTTGGAAAATGAATGGTCAGGATGGAACAGGTTTGATCCCCCCGGTCCAGTGTATGCCATCCCATTGTACTTAAGGTATTCTTTAAATAGCGCATCAACTCCCTGTTTCTTTCTTCAATAGTTTGAATACCAATTTTATTCACATATTCTGATGCAGCGCTCGAGCCTAATAAAAGGGAATAGGGCAATTCCCAATCCTCGAATCGTTGTGCATTTTTTTGAATCCTGAAATGATCGCGTTCGGTCCAGTCTGCGCCCTTCATGTCAATAAATAGGGGATACCAGTTTTGCTGAAGAATTTTGTCACTCACATAAAGGAAACCTGCACCCCTTGGACCTCTGAGAAATTTACGAAAGGTTGCACTTAAGAAATCACATCCAATTTCTCTGACATCCAGGTGAAGCTGACCTGCACTTTGACAGGCATCCAGCAGAAATGGAATATTTAGCTCGTTGCAAATTTTTCCCACCTCTACTGCCGGCTGTACGAGTCCGGAATTTGTTGGTACATGAGTAAGAGAAATAAGAACAGGTCGGTGTTTGATGGCCATCTCCCGCAAAGCATTCAAGTCAACTCCGCCCTTTTCAGTAGAAGGTACCCTAAGCAAATTAATTCCAAATCTTTCTTTTATGGACAACAGTGCCAATTGGTTGCTTATATAATCTTCATTTGCGATCAGTACACAGTCGCCTTTTTTAAACGGGATGCTGGATAATGCACGTGCAAATGAATTGGTAGCACTTGAAGTAAAAGCGATGTTATCAGGCCGGCTTCCGATTAGTTTTCCTGATGAATGCGAAACTCACGATTTCCAATAAAA
>JBMSPY010000302.1:0-3047 GCA_049423005.1 Cyclobacteriaceae bacterium | reverse complement strand
GCCTATGTCTTAAAAGAAAACGAAACCATCGTGCCGCCGGGAATTTTGAATGCCTTTCAACGTGGCGTTCGCGCACGAGAGGTGGTCAAAGGGGCCATTAAACCAGGTTTCACAGCCCAGGAAAATATGGAGCGGATTTACCAGGCCCTGGAGCAAGATGGTTTTGTGCGTATGAAGGAGTTCAATAAGCCTGGCAGCTCCGAAAAGACAGATGTCATGATTGGGTGTCATGCCGTTGGTGACTGGGGTCACGGAACCGGTCCTTCAATTGCACACTTTAATCCCGTACAACTTACTTATTTGATTAAACCCACCAATCTTCTTTCCATAGAGCTGTTTGCATATACTACTCTGCCTGAGTGGGGAGGTAAAAAGCTTCGAATTCCCCTTGAAGATGACGCTGTTGTGACCGAACGAGGTGTAGAGTGGATATACCCGGTCAATCAGAAGATTTTGATAATTAAGTGAGCTCAGATAGCAATATTGTAGAGTTTATTACATGTATCCTGGTTTCTTGGAATTTTAAGCCATAAGCGGGAAATTCTTACCACTTCTGTCATATTCGCACTGGTATATGGCTATCTTTGATAGTCTAAACCTAAACAAAGGCGAAGCTATGTATGGATTGGTAAACAAAGCCATTAAGGACCTTGTGGTTAATAATTTTGGCGCAGATAAATGGATTGAGATTTGCCAGTTGTCAAACTTTTCCGACGAGGACTTTATTGCAATGAGTCCCTATCCTGATCAACTAACGTATTCGCTTGTTGGGAGTGCCTCCAGGGTACTGGGCGTGGACGCCAACATCATTCTTGAAAAATTTGGTGAGCACTGGATTCTTTATACCGCTTCCGAAGGCTATGGTGATTTAATGAATCTATCTGGAAGTACCTACGAAGAGTTCCTTACCAACATGGACATGTTGCACAATCGTCTGTCCGGAGTAATGCCCTCTTTAACCCCTCCAAAATTCACTACTCGAAACATTACGACCAATTCTCTTGAACTAGAATATTGGTCAAACCGAGAAGGGCTGGTGCCAATGGTTTTGGGGATGTTGAGAGGTTTAGGTAAGCGGTTCAATAAGGACTGCACTGTAGAACATATTCAGGAAAAGCAATCTCCGGATCAATGTCATGTTTTTCGCGTTATCTGGAAATAAGCATTTAAATAGAAATTGGAAAAAATAAATCATTCTGAGCAAGACAGGCTTGAGGCCCTTCAAGCGTATCGCTTCTTGGGGTCTGAGTTTGAAAAGCTTTTTGATGATATTACTAAGCTGGCCTCCCAGATTTGCGATACCCCAATTTCTCTAGTCTCATTGGTTGAAGAGCATCGTCAGTGGTTTAGGTCAAAGGTAGGCTTGGCTATCGATGAAACCCCCAGGGAATATTCTATTTGTTCTTATGCCATTCAAACACCCTCTAAGCCATTTATTGTAGAGGATCTAACTAAAGATGTGCGGTTCAAGGATTTCCCCCTGGTCAAGGGGGACCCTCATGCTTCATTTTACGCCGGCGTTCCTTTAGTCGATTCTTCCGGATTTGCTCTTGGGGCACTTTGTGTAGTGGATACAAAACCAAGAATACTTTCTGCCGAACAGATTTTTGCTTTAACAACACTCTCCAAATCTGTTGTAGCACTGATGGAGCAATCCAAGAGGAGTAGCTTATTTAATTACGTCTACGACAGTCTGCATACCATCATCAACTTTAGCTGTCCGTATTTTTTATTCATTGATAAAAACGGTTCGATTCGTCGGTTTGGCTCAAATTTCAAGTACTGTCTGGTTGGATTGGATGAACACGCTGCATTTGATGATTACTTTGAATGGGAGGGTGTTTTTAAAATCCAGGATGTTTTCAGTGGTCAAACCACAAAGTCTAGCAACCTGCTATTCTATAAAATCAAGGAAACCAATCTGAGGTTTAAGGGTGCATACCTTTCGTTTGAGGATTTCATTATTATTTTAAGTACTCCGGTCATTAACGCGCAAACCGGTATTAACGACTTTGGAATAACGCTGAAGGACATCCCCAAACACGATTATTTATCGGAATACCTTTTTCTGCAACAGACAACCAGTCGATCGCTTTTGGATGCGCAAAATCTTACTGAAAAGATTCGTCAGCGCAATCGTGAACTTCAGGAAGCGCAAGAAGAAATCAAAAGTGTCTCTCTTTTTCCTTCAGAAAACCCAAATCCGATTGTTCGCTTCAACTATAAGCTGCAGTTGTTGTACCAAAATGATTCTGCTATTCCTTTCATGGAAGATTTTGGAATTACGAGCAACGGAATTGAAGAGATTGAACTGAATGAACTAGCCAAAGAAGCAATAGCAGAGGGTGTAAAATCAAAGAATATTTTCATTGAAAAAAATCACCGGTTTTATTCCATCTGGCTCATTAATGTTCTTGAGAAGGAGTATTTCAATATCTACGCAAATGACATCAGTCTTTACGTTAATGAACTGAATAGAAAGGAAAAAGAGCTGGAGTTGAAGAATGCCGAGTTGGTGGCCATCAAAGCCGATCTGGAAATTTCCCTAGCTAAAGAAACGGAGCTTAATCGTATGAAGAGCCGCTTCATCAGCATGACTTCTCATGAGTTCCGTACCCCGCTCACTACCATTCAGGCCAATACTGAACTACTAGAAATATTTCTCGATAACCAGGTACTTCCCACTACCAAGCCTGCAGAAAAGTATATCAACCGTATTACCACGGAAGTTTCTCGGCTGACATACCTGATGAACGACATTTTGCTCATGGGTCGAATCGAATCGGGTCGAATTCCTTTTAAACCAGTACTCACGGATGCGGTAGCCCTAATTACGGAATTCCGGGAGTCTCATCGCTTTGAAAATGCTGATGAACGTAGGTTACAAGTCACGATTCAAGGTGAACCTAAACCGGTAAGTCTGGATCCTTTTCTTTTTAATCATATCCTCACCAATCTGGTTTCAAATGCTTTTAAGTACTCCAAGGGTCGTCCGGATCCTGAGTTAACCTTGAACTTTAAAACATCCGAATTGGAAGATCGGAAGA
>JBMSPY010000301.1:0-3053 GCA_049423005.1 Cyclobacteriaceae bacterium | reverse complement strand
TCGACGGGAATTTTTCATGTGGTGATATTAGAAAAAATGCTTCAAAACAGTTTTAAATTTTAGGCTTTAAGTTTTAAATCTAAATATCACTAAAATTCCTTTTCCAGCCCCACTCTTAATCTCACTCCTACACAAAATTTAAAACTGAAAATTGAAAACCTGAAATTATTTCAATAAACGTCTCGCTTGCCGAAATCCTTCCTTATAATACTTCAATTCAAGGTCTGAATTCACTACACCTTTACTTGTTGAGGCATGAATGAATTCAGGCATCTGCCCTCGTTGTTTATTAGTAACAATTCCAACATGAGTGACCTGGTTTTTCTTTTCACTCAAAGCAAAAAATAACAGATCACCAGGCTTGACCTTTTTAAGCTTCACGCGCTTGCCTGCTTCCATCAATCCTTCCGTAGTTCGTGGAACAGAAATACCGGCCTTACTGAAAGCCAATTTTACCAGTCCGGAGCAGTCCAGCCCTTGTCGCGACAGACCACCCCACTTATAAGGAACTCCTAAATATCCCGAGGCCTCTTTAATGATCACCGAAGCAGGATTTTCCGGGGTAAGCGTACGCATGCTACCACATGAAAACGCCAATCCTGAAATCAGAATCAGCAACACCCCGTGAACCTTGTTTTGATTAAATTTGCGCACCGAAAAAAAGTCTTCCAAAAATAACAATAATGACTGTTTCAGACCGCACAGCCGTTAGCCCCAAACCACTTCCTGCCTCGTTTATCCCGGCACTTACTGCCATTGTGGGCGAGCAGTTCATCATGACCGACGAGGAACGCAAGCGGGAATACGGCAGTGATAAAACTGAAGACTATTTCTTCATGCCTGACATCGTGGTAAAGCCAGGCTCAGTAGAAGAAATCAGCGCAGTCCTGAAACTCTGCAATGAACACCGAGTGCCCGTCACCCCGCGAGGTGCCGGAACCGGACTCGCAGGCGCTGCCTTACCTACTCACGCCGGCGTCGTTCTTTCCATGGAACGCTTCAATAAAATTCTGAACATAGACGAACTCAATCTTCAGGCTACCGTAGAACCAGGAGTAATCACTGAAGTATTTCAAAATAAAGTAAAGGAAAAAGGTCTCTTCTATCCACCTGATCCTGCAAGCCGCGGATCCTGTTTTCTTGGCGGCAACCTCGCACAAAACTCAGGCGGACCAAAAGCAGTAAAATATGGCGTCACCAGAGATTACGTCCTCAACCTCGAAGTCGTGCTACCAACAGGTGAAGTCATCTGGACAGCATCAAACGTCCTGAAAAATTCAACCGGCTACAATCTCACTCAGCTGATGATTGGCTCTGAAGGAACCCTCGGCATCATCACAAAGATCGTATTCAAACTGCGCGGCTTCCCACAGAAATCTGTGCTCATGATGATTCCCTTCAGCACGAACGAGGAAGCATGCAGAGCCATCTCCGCAATTTTCGTCGCTGGTATTACACCTTCGGGAATGGAATTTTTCGAACGTGAAGCAGCAGCAAAAACATTTGACTATTGTGTACAGGTTCTGAATAGTCCGGTCACCACTCAATTACCGGAAGGCTTCAATGCTTTCCTGCTCGTGGAGCTCGATGGAAACGACGAGGAAGTCCTTATGCGCGATGCAGAGCGGGTTATGACAGTAGTTGAAAAATTTGAAGCCGGCGAAGTGCTGTTTGCTGATAGTGCCGCACAAAAAGAAGAACTCTGGAAGATCCGTAAAAACATTTCTCCTGCCGTCAACTGGTACACGCTTACTAAATCCGATGATGTCGTGGTTCCCCGCGGCAATCTTCCAAAGCTGATCAGCGGAATTAAAGAGATTAGAAAACAATACGGATTCAATACCGTTTGTTTCGGACATCTTGGAGATGGCAACCTCCCCGTCAATATCCTGAAAGAAAACATAAGCGACCATGACTGGGAAACCAAAATACCGGAGGGTATTGGTGAGATTTTCAAGCTGACTGTGAACCTGGGTGGAACACTATCCGGGGAACATGGAATTGGAATAGCCAAGCGACCATATATGCCAATCGCATTGGGTGAGACAAACCTGCAGCTGATGCGGGGCATCAAAAAGGTTTTTGATCCCAACGGGATTCTTAACCCAGGAAAAATCTTTTGATGAAGACACACCTCGGATATACAGCCTTATCATCCGGGGTCTTTTTCCTGACCACGCTGATTGTTCTGTTTATAACGGGCGCGGGACCACAACTGGAAGGTTTAGTGACTGCCATTGATCGTGGAGGAATTATTGTGAGGGTAATCAATTACACCACATTATTCGGGATGTTTACCGGTGCCATGGCCACGATGATATTCCGAAAAAGCATGAACCACCGGATCTATACCCTCCTTACCATTTTTGGCATATTGATTTTCACTGAATTCGTGATCATCTCCATCCTTTAAGCCCATCCGTTTTCCCTTTGTAAAATGAGCCTGAGGTTTTAACTTACAGGTTCAACCCTTTTTATTCAACCCAATAACCCATGAAAAAACTATTTTTTACAATTTGTTGCGCGGCGCTCTTTACTGCCTGTGCCCCGAAGCAGGAAGCCTCTACCGAAGAACAACCGGCGGCTGCCGCTCCGGCAAATATTCTGACCGAAGAAGAAAAAGCTGCAGGATGGATTTTGTTATTCGATGGCCAGACGATGAATGGCTGGCGTTCTTTCAAAAATACCGAGCAGAATTGCTGGGATGTTCAGGATAACGCACTTCATTGCAAAGGCGCAATGGATGCTGACAAGCGCGCTGATATCCTGACCACTGAACAATACGAAAACTTTGAGTTGGTATTTGATTGGAAAATTTCTCCCGGTGGCAACAGCGGTGTCATGTATCGTGCAAGTGAAGAATTCGATGCTCCTTATTATTCCGGACCTGAATATCAGGTTATTGACGACGCCGGATACAAAGGTGATCTTTCAGAGATGCAGAAAGCCGCTGCCAATTATGATATGCACGTGGCTGAAAACAAAACCACTGCGCCGGTTGGAGAATGGAACACCAGCAAGATTGTGGTGAATGGTACTCATTGCGAACACTG
>JBMSPY010000300.1:0-3054 GCA_049423005.1 Cyclobacteriaceae bacterium | reverse complement strand
ATGGCTGCCTGGCGCAATTCCGGGATGGAGGCTACGCCATTTTTCTTGAACGACTGCTTCATTAAGGAGGTCGTCAAAGCATCAAAACCGGGAATATTGGAGGTTACCAAATTTGGAAATGGCCAGTTGATGTCCTGAAATCCCTTGGGTCCAAAGGGCATCTTCATGGGCATAGACGGATTGCCAATGGATGTGGCTTGAAGGTCCAAATCCTTTTTAACCAGATTGAGCCCGTAAAAAGTAAAGAAGATGCCTACCTCCCAATCCATGGCAGCGGCGCCGGTACCAAGCATGAAGGGCGGATAGGCCTGATCGAGGGTGCCGCGAGAAGCGAACAAGGCCAGTCGTGTGGGCATAGTTTATTCTGATTTTTTACGAATGTAGAATTTGATTTTATTTTCCTCAGATTCGGTGCTGAGCATTTCATTACCGGTCTGTCGCGCCCAGGTGGTTAGATCGGCAACGGAACGGGGATCCGTAGAAATAACTTCCAATACTCCCCCCGGAGAAATTTTTTTGATTTGCTGAGACGTTTTAATTAACGGCAAGGGGCAATTCATCCCCGAACAGTCCAGTTGTGAAGTAATCGGTTTCTGATTTTCCTGTCCCTCTTTATCTTTTTCTTCCGCTGCCATACGCATCATCAAATGTAGAACTTCTGTCCTTTTCGAAAACTGATTTTCATCATGATACCCGTGCTAGATCACATTTAAAAACTCCTCATGATAAAATCCATTCCTTTACCAGCATTCCTACTCCGGTTATCAACACAAACCAACCAAAGGCCGGCTTTAACTTTTTATTATCGATTGATTTAGACAGGTTACTTCCAATTATAATTCCTGCGATGGCAAACGAAGTAAAAATGGTCAGAAAGGTATAATCGATTCCGGATGTTCCAGGAATGTCACCCAGAAATCCAATTAGCGATTTGAAGGTGATGATCACCAGTGAGGTGCCTACGGCCTGCTTCATGGATAATCCGGTAAATAGTATTAAAGCCGGAATAATGAGAAAACCTCCTCCGGCACCAACCAAGCCTGTAAGCGCTCCTACGATAATACCATCCAGTACAATCAATCCAAATCGTAAGGGCTTAGGATTCAATTGTTCAGGAGTGGCCTTGCTCGGACGAATCATACTCCCGGCAGCTAAAACCATCAAAACGGCAAAAAGAGATAAAATGAATGTATCGCGGTAAAGCGTGTAGGCGCCTAATGTGAAAATCTCGTTTGGAATGGCCGGAACCAGAAACCGCCGTACCAGAAACACGGCCAACACAGATGGTGCCCCAAAGATCAACGCCATTTTCAGGTTGACGTTTCCCTTTTTAAAATGACTGAAAGAACCAGCTAGTGAAGTAAAGCCAACAATGAATAACGAATAAGCTGTCGAGAGCATGGGATCCGTTCCGAATAGATAAACCAGGATCGGAACTGTGAGTATGGAACCCCCGCCACCAATCATGCCAAGCAACATACCCATGAATAATGAAGACAGATAACCGGCAAACTCCAGAAGCATTTCCAAAGGTATGTTTTTACAATAGTCTGATTCGTGACTGAAATCACAATAAATGGTCCGAGTTGTATTTGATTGGATATGAGTGTATTGATGATTAAAAAGTGGCATTAGCCGAAAATGCTCATTCATGGTCCATGTTGCTCGAAAGTATTTTAACCGAGCATATATGGATACCCTTACCCACCTTGCCCTCGGTGCCTGCATCGGTACGGCATTTAGTCCCCGTCATCATACTGAACGTTTTATGCTGACCGGTGCCCTTGTTCAAGTCGTTCCCGATCTGGATGTAGTGGTTAATCTCTGGATGGAGCCCGAAGCTGCACTCATGGCTCATCGTGGATTTACACACAGTTTGCTGTTTGCCTTATTGTTTTCTCTTTTTAGTTCGGCATGGTTGCCACACTCCAAATCTTTGGATCGGTCACCGGGATTTTGGATGGTATTTTTATTGGTGCAGTTGTTGGTTCATGATTTTTTGGATGCCTTCAATGCCTACGGTACAGCCCTGTTTATTCCTTTTTCATTTGAACGCGTTTCCTTTCACGCCCTTTATGTTGTCGATCCGATTTTTTCCGTCGTGCCAGGGATGGCTGTCGTTCTGATGCTGTTGTTTCGAAAAATAGAGAGTATTCGAATTCTTGTTCCTACACTGACCTTACTATGGTGTACGTTGTATCTGTTGTTCTCGATTTGGCTGAAGTATACGGTGGATACGCATGTTCGATCCAGCGCCTTCATTCGTTCAGGAGAAATTTCTCAATTCATCAGTACTCCAATGCCGTTTACAAATCTGAACTGGTATTTGGTGGGTGAAGGGAGAGATGGCTTTTACGTTGGTTACCAATCGGTGCTGGACCGCGTCGGAGATACAGAGTTTACTTTTTTCCCGCGTGGTGATTCCTTACTTACCTCTTTTGCACATCGCCCGGAAGTCGATATCCTCAAACGATTCTCCGACGGCTGGTATACGGTTTCCGTTGCAAATGATACCACGGCATTCAATATCCTTCGCTTCGGTCGTCACCGCGACCAGGAAGGTGAGTTTGTCTTACGCTATTTTTTGAATGAGGGTATGAATAACCATGGAAGGTTGGTAAAAGGGAGGACCCGCATGTAACTAGGAAATTAGGAATAGGGAGCTGCACACTTCCTTCATACTAAGCCATCTTCTTACTCCCCACTTCCGACTTTTAAGTACCTCTTTGCATTTTCATAACATACTCCTCGAATCAGTTCGGAAAGCAGCTCCTCATCATTGGGGAGTTCACCGTTTTCGACGTCACGCCCGATCAGATTGCACAGAATGCGACGGAAGTATTCATGACGCGGGTAGGATAGAAAGCTTCTGGAGTCGGTAAGCATGCCGATAAAGGTGCTGAGTAGTCCCATGTTGGAAAGTGAATTCAATTGTTTTTCCATTCCATCCTTCTGATCCAGGAACCACCAGCCGGAGCCGTACTGTACTTTTCCTCTGATCGTGCCATCGTTAAAGTTTCCGGCCATGGTGGCGAATAACTCGTTGTCGGCGGG
>JBMSPY010000299.1:0-3086 GCA_049423005.1 Cyclobacteriaceae bacterium | reverse complement strand
TTCTGTATAGCGCGTAGGATACCACTTATCGTCATTGGTAATCACAAACTGACCGCTTTCCACTTTGGCCTGATAGAGAAACATTTTACCTGAGCCAGATACATCCGCTCTTTTTGAAATCGCCGCAAACGGACGTGCCAGCAGATAAATGGAAACCGGAATTTTATCAGAAACAGGAATCAGATTCAATTTAATATTTGCTCCGATCGTGGTCAGCGAAACATTTCCACCCTCCAGTGTAAGTTGAAAACCATGGGGAAAATCATAATTTTCAGGAATAGCAAATTGGTCACGGTAGGTGAGGTTACTCGTCGATTCAATCCGTAAATCCAGATCAAAACCTTTATACAAATCATTTGGATTTGGAGATGAGGGGGTCTTAGCCGGGTCGTAGTTAAAAGAGGAAGTCGATACAAAAGCTCCAACAGAAACAAGTTTATTCAAACGTCTCAAAAAGCTGACCTCTGCATTTGTTCCCCTGGTATAGTCTCCAACATTTTTATTGAACACTCTGGAAATTCCACCGGCCACCGTAACACTGTTCGGGCGATCGAAACGGGCTCGAGCTACGGCAGGACCCTCGTCCTGAGCAATAGCACGTAGAGAGAGAATAAGAAAGAGTGAGGGAAGGAGTAGCCTGATCATAGGTAAGGGTTTTCGGTTGGATTTCCTTAAAAAACGAAGGTACTATTCAAAATCAAAACTCCATAATTGGGCTTTTGCCCTGTCTTTATTTTAAATGGCTTTTTTAGTAGGTTGGGTACGCTCATCAGGACGAGAAATTGAATTTGAGCGCTCCCAAACCAGCAATTAATTCCTTGATATGGAAAGTTTTTCTTCATCGGAACGTACCAGAATAACTCGACTAGCCAAGCGAGGAACATATGACAAGCAAGCAGTTTTTGCCATTCTCGATGAAGCCTTGTTTTGCACGGTTGGCTTTTGTCAGGATGGGATTCCAACACAAATTCCAACCGGCTTTTGCCGGATTGAGGAAACACTTTACATCCATGGATCGGTTGGAAGTCACTGGATGAGAATACTGGCCTCACAAAAGCCTGAAGTTTCAATAAGCATAACGCTCATGGATGGTCTCGTTCTTGCCCGTTCTGCCTTTCATCATTCGGTAAACTATCGTGCCGTTTCCATTTACAGTAAACCAGAAGTAGTTCAAAATCCGAATATGCTGGATCATGTGCTGGAGGTTTTTACCGAGAAGGTGTGTCCGGGAAGATGGAATGACATTCGTAAGCCAACAGCAAATGAATGGAAAGAGACTTTAGTTTTGGCCTTGCCCATTTCGGAAGCTGTTGCAAAAATCAGAACGGGGCCGCCAAAAGATGATCCAGAAGATTACGATGGCCCTTGGTGGGCCGGCATCGTTCCGATGACCTTGAACCATGAAAAGCCTGTTGCGGATCCTCAGCTAAGAGAAGGAATACCTTTACCCGGATACCTAAAGAAATAAGAATGCAACAGTTGGTCTTACTTCAGCAGAAATCATTTTTCTCTAACTTACCGATACGAACTTTTAACCCTATTAAAATGAATCGTTCTCATTTAATCTTAAGTCTACTGCTTCTTCTTACCGCAACCGGATATGGCCAAAAGATTGACTTCGACAAGAAGCTCAAAGACCTTGGCATTCAGTTGTACTCCCCTACACCTCCGATGGCGAATTACGTGAAAGCTGTGCGTACAGGAAATCTGATTTTCCTCGCCGGACATGGTCCTACGTTTGCCGACAATACAAACATTACCGGTAAGGTTGGTAAAGATCTCACGTTGGAGCAGGGTGCAGCCGCAGCGCGCCAAACAGGCATTGCCCTTTTATCAACACTTAAATCCGAGATCGGTGATCTGAATAAAGTGAAGCGGATCGTAAAGGTTTTAGGAATGGTGAACTGTACAGAGAATTTTTACGATCAGCCAAAAGTCATTAATGGATTTTCAGACTTAATGGTTCAGGTATTCGGCGAAAAGGGTAAACATGCCCGCAGTGCTGTTGGTATGTACGCACTGCCTTCGAACATTGCCGTAGAAATAGAAATGATCGTTGAAGTGGAGTGATTCTCCCTTCAACGATCATTCAAAAAATGTTAATCTTATTTTACTTTTATCAACTCCACATCAAACACAAGAGTTGAGAATGGAGGGATAGCCCCACCTGCACCTTGTGAACCATAACCCAAAGATTGTGGAATGAAGATCGTCCACTTGTCCCCTTCCTTCATCAACTGAAGCGCCTCTGTCCATCCCGGAATTACACCATTAAGCGGGAAAGTAGCAGGTTCACCTCTTTTATAAGAGGAGTCAAATTCAGTTCCGTCAATAAGTTTACCGGAATAATGAACCGTAACTTCACTGGTTGGGCCAGGTGATTTACCTGAACCTGCGGTGATTACTTTATACTGAAGGCCGCTTGAAGTTGACTTTACGCCTTCCTTCTTCGCGTTTTCGGCGAGAAAATCTTCACCTGCTTTTTTAGCTCCGGCGCTTTTACGCTCAGAAGCTGCTGACAAAGCTTTTGTTACAGCGTCCTGGCATTCCTGCTCGGTCAATTGTGTCTTCTTTTCATTCCAAACATCGTAGAAGCCTTTAAATACAGCGTCCAGATCCAGAGAATCAGGGCTATTTTGTTTCACATTTTTGGCAAGCACCACGCCTACAGCGTAACTGGCCTTTTTTGCTTCAGAGTCTAATTTGATCTCCTTGTCCATGTTTGGTTTGTTTTGAGCACAGGCCATGCAGCCGATGAGCAACAGCATCAATGCTTGTTTCATGAATTTGTATTTTAGTTAAGGGGCCAAAAGTAAGAAAAAGGCGGGAGTCGGTCCTATTATTTATACCGCTTGCCTTTCTTGAGAACCATTTTCACATCCTGAAGTAAGGAAATGTGTCGCAACACATCACCTTTAACAGCGATGATGTCGGCATACTTCCCTTCGGTAATGGTTCCAAAATCTTTGTCAACACCCATAGCCACTGAAGGCCAGTAAGTAGCCGCGCGTATCGCATACATGGGGTCAAATCCAAACTTATTTACCCAAACATCCAGCTCATTCCATGTACTCTGACTATGAAAC
>JBMSPY010000298.1:0-3124 GCA_049423005.1 Cyclobacteriaceae bacterium | reverse complement strand
CAGTAAAAGAGAATACCGGCAAAACAACTTCACAACTGATTTCAGACAGGCTACTTCAGGAATCAAAAATTTTGTTGAGCCAAAGCCGCTGGAATGTATCGGAGATTGCTTTTGCACTTGGTTTTAATGAGGTGACGCACTTTAATAACTTTTTCAAAAAAAATACACAAACCAGCCCGATGAGGTTCCGGAAAGCTTTAAACGGATAATTCAAGCCTGTCACTGTTTGATTTTTGTAATTAGTTGATTGTTTTTTGTTGTTGTGCTTGAGGATGGAATTCTACTTTTGTTTGGATCCACACGGATATGAAGACACGCAAACTTGGTAAAAACGGCTTAGAGGTTTCAGCCCTTGGACTTGGTTGTATGGGAATGAGTTTTGGCTACACGCCATTGCCCGATCGCAACGAAATGATCAAATTGATCCACACGGCAGTGGATCAGGGTATTACATTTTTTGACACCGCTGAAATCTATGGCCCCTATACAAATGAAGAATTGGTTGGTTAAGCATTGGCACCTTATCGAGCAAAAGTAAAAATCGCAACCAAGTTTGGGTTTCAGATTAACGATGGAAAGAATGCGGGTGTTAACAGCCAAACTGAACATATTAGGAAAGCAGTGGAAGGCTCGCTAAGGCGATTAAGAGTTGAAACCATTGACCTCCTGTATCAACACCGCGTTGACCCGAACGTGCCCATTGAAGAAGTAGCGGGAGTAGTGAGTGAATTGATTAAAGACGGTAAAGTAATGCACTTTGGCCTTTCGGAAGCAGGTGCAAAAACAATCAGGCGTGCACACGCTGTACTCCCGGTTACTGCTTTGCAAAGTGAATACTCCTTATGGACCCGTCAGCATGAGCAAGAAATTATCCCCACATTAGAAGAGCTGGGTATTGGACTAGTCCCATTCAGTCCGCTGGGGAAAGGATTTCTTACGGGAAAGATGAATGCCAATACAACTTTTGATGAAGGTGATTTTAGAAATATTCTCCCACGCTTTAAGCAGCAGGCCTTAGAGGCCAATCAAACATTAATTGATTTGCTAACTCAGGTAGCGCAACAATTTACCGCAACACCTGCTCAAATAGCACTGGCCTGGTTGCTGGCGCAAAAGCCCTGGATTGTTCCGATTCCCGGCACAACCAAAATCAGTCGGTTAACAGAGAATAATGGGGCTATCAACATTGAATTAAATGCCCATGATCTGCACTCCATAAATAAAGCTGCATCCGCTATTACAATTGTAGGAAACCGCTATCCAGAACATCTTGAAAAAACAACAGGTCTCTGAAATGAAAAAAGTAGTTTTCTGGGTGCAGGTAGAGGATTGGTCAATCTTGTTAAAAATGAATTGATGCCATTCAAAATTTGGCTGTAACTAAACCAAACTCATGGACTTAAATCAGGTGAATATGAATACATCAAAAAACAATCGTAGAAATTTTCTGAAGTGGACGGCAACACTGGGTACATCGGCAACCGTTGCACCCACTTTAATGGCATCGGGAGTCACACAAGCGTCAAGCAATCCAATCACGAAAGAGCGTACACTGGGCACAGGAAAACATAGTATAAAGGTTTCAGCACTCGGGCTGGGCTGTATGGGTATGAGCTACCATCGCAGCTTTGTCCCGGATAAAAAGGCAATGATCACTCTGATACGCAAAGCACCGGACTTGGGAATTAACTTTTTTGATACTGCTGAAGCGTACGGACCATTGGTGAATGAAGAATTGGTGGGTGAAGCGGTGGCTCCGTTTAGAAAGGATATAATCCTTGCAACGAAATTCGGATTTAAAGAAGGTAAACCAAGTCTCGGATTGGACAGCCGGCCGGAGCGAATCCGTCACGTGGTTGATCATTCGCTAAAAAGCTTACGGACAGATTACATCGATTTATTGTATCAGCATCGGGTGGATCCAACCATCCCCATTGAAGAGGTTGCCGGAACGGTAAAAGATCTGATTAAAGAAGGAAAAGTTAAAAACTTTGGAATGAGCGAAGCCAACGGTGAAAACATCCGCAAGGCGCATGCGGTGCAACCGCTCACGGCTTTACAAAGTGAGTACTCTTTAATGACACGACAGCCCGAAACGGATGTTATAAAAGTATGCGAAGAACTGGGAATTGGGTTTGTACCCTATAGTCCATTAAGCCGCGGTATGCTCTCAGGTTATTTAAACGAACGCACCAAGTATAATCCAATTAATGATAATCGGCCTTCGTTGCCACGTTATCAGAAGGACGCACTGATAGCCAATTGGCCATTGATCGAGACCTTAAAAGAATTTGGTGACCATCGTGGGTTAACGGCTTCTCAGGTTGCATTAGCCTGGTTGCTGGCCCAAAATTCATTTATTGTTCCGATACCAGGAACCACCAAACTGGCACATCTGCAAGAGAACATGTGGGCGGTAGATTATACATTTGCTCCTGATGAGCTTAATAAGCTTACAACCGAAATCAACAAGATAAAAATTGTGGGCGAACGCTATATAGGTTTGTCCGCACAACAAACGAATAAATAACTGTTTGAATTTTGTAAAGCAGAGTTAAATCATAATTTATACCTTAGATTAGATTTAAAATTTTGGCAAAAAATAATCCGGAATAACCATGGCAATTTTCAACCTCTCCATTAACGGCAAAAAACAAACTGTAGATGTAGACCCTGCTACCCCGATGTTGTGGGTATTGCGCGAGCATCTCAGACTGGTTGGAACGAAGTATGGATGTGGAATTGCGCAATGTGGTGCCTGCACCATCCATGTAAATGGAACCGCGGTGCGTTCTTGCTCCCTGCCGGTTTCAGCGGCACAAAACAGGGAGATAACTACAATTGAAGGACTATCAGAAAACGGAGAACACCCGGTACAAAAAGCATGGTTAGAACATGATGTGGCACAATGCGGCTATTGTCAAACCGGTCAGATCATGACTGCAGCCGCATTACTGAGAACTAATCCCAATCCGACTGATACACAAATTGAAACTGCGATGTCGGGCAATATTTGCAGGTGCGGTACCTACCTGCGGATAAGAGAAGCCGTTAAAACAGCAGCCAAGCAGAAGTAAAATGGATTGAGACTATTAGCACACATTAAAAAGAGTAAAATGGAAAA
>JBMSPY010000297.1:0-3127 GCA_049423005.1 Cyclobacteriaceae bacterium | reverse complement strand
ACCATAATTCGACTGTGACCGGATCCAAAAAGATGAACCATTCTACCAGACAAAATGGTTTGGCTAAACCATTCAGCAGCCTTCAAAATCAACTCCTCCTGCTGTCCGACTCGATCACAAATCTGGCGGCATTGGTTAAGGTATTCAGATGCTAAAGTCATGCTGCTGATTAAATTAAATCGATTGAGTATGATTCATGTCGTGAGCAAAAAACGCTGCACCAACGGCTCCGGCCAAATCAGAGTGAATGGCCTTTACAATCTGAGAGCCTTTTCCGGAAGGTCGCCACTCATAAATATCCATAAAACGACGTAACGGCGTAAGCAGGATTTCACCGGCATGCGCAATACCTCCTCCCAGGACAATTACATCCGGAGAAACTGCGTTGCTGATTCCAGAAATAGTGACAGCCAATTTTTGAACAGAGTCCAACCATAACCATTGTGCAAATGGATCGTTGTCTTCAACTCCATTGAGCAATTCCTGGGTATCCCGAAAGCGACCTTGAGACCGTCGAGCCACCGAAACATTACCGATAGCCTCTTCAATGCTACCGGGCATTCCGGTGACATCCGGATAACCGGTCGCTTCAACAGAGGTATGCCCCCAATGACCAGCTTTATTAAAAGCACCCTGATAAGGTTTGCCATCAATCAGAATAGCGCCACCTACTCCAGTGCCCAATGTCAAGAGAACAACATTTTTTTGACCAACAGCTGCTCCAGATTTAGCCTCCGCGAGTAAAGCACAAACAGCGTCATTTAGAACAAAAGATGAAAGCCCTAAAAATTCTGTCCATTGAAATCCTTCAAGACCCGGTAATCTTCCGGGCATCACAGCAATAGCTCGGTTAGTTGAATCGGGAATTCCAGGTGCCGATAAACCTATAGCCCTGGCCTGACCAGAACATTTTTGTTGCAATTGCTCCACGGCACTGCGAACAGAATTTTTAAAAGTGTCACCCTCTCCTGTTGGAAGATATATAGATTCCACAACCTCTTTTCCTTTTTGAAGGACACCTTTGATTCGGGTACCTCCCATATCGATTCCAATAATGAAAGCTTCCATGGTCACTTCTTTTTCATCTGTACTCCATCCGATACCGACCATCCTCCATCAACATGAATAATCTGTCCGGTTATAAATTTCGCAGCATCCGAAAATAAAAAGACAGCGAGACCATCCAGGTCTGCAGGCAATCCAATTCGCCCCCCATCGAGCGGCTGCTTGGTTTTAATGAACGCTACAATATCCTTGTCTTTGGTCGCTCGAATGGCCATTGGTGTATCGGTAAGTCCTGGCGCCAACACATTAATACGAATATTGTTATTCGCGTAGGCTGCCGCAGTCGCTTTACTAAAACCTTCTACAGCACACTTGGCTGCTGCATAGGCATGCGTAGAGAAAAAATGAGGAGATGGATCATCGGCCAATACACTTCCAAGGTTTACAATACTCCCACCTCGGCCTTGTTTTAAGAATTGATTTACTGCAGCCCGATTAGACAACATCATTGAGGTCAAATTCAGATCCAACGTATAACGCCAGCCATCCAGGGTAAGTTGATGAAGAGGACCATCTCCCCTGGAGCGACCACTTCCGCCGGCTACATGATATAGTCCATCAAATCCACCGAATTCCTGAACGCAGCGATCAATAGCGTGTTCAGCCGTTCCCTCTTCGCGTGCATCAGCAAGAAGTACCAATGCTCCCTTCCCTAATTTTGGTGACGGTCCGTCCGGATGACCTACAACAACCACCTGTGCACCAGCATTAACAAAGGCTTTCACTGCGGACAAACCAATACCGGAGGTACCGCCCATAACCACGAGAGACTTGCGATGAAGTGAAAAGAACATACAGCTAGGGCGATAGTAGAAATTAAAGATCGTTAATTCTACAGGATAATAAAACACCTTTAAGGACACAGGTCTCCTTCCTGGTTCCTACTTTTGTATGTTAATTATGGAATTATGGCACTTAAGAAAGAATTAGAAGTTCAGGGGAATTGGTTGTTTAAATTTAGAGGACAATTGCCTGTAGTCCTTCTTTTGGTACAGTTCGTCGTCTATTATCAGGCGGTAAGCGGTTACAAGTTAGCGTTTGAAGAACCACTTGCGTGGGGCTTGGTATGTCTGGGCATTAGCCTATTAGGGCAGGTCATTCGCTTCAGCGTTATTGCCTATACCCCCCGCAATACCTCTGGTCGCAACACAAAGAAGCAGGTTGCCGATACCGTAAACAAAACTGGTATCTATTCGGCAGTGCGCCATCCATTATACCTGGGTAACTTTTTTATGTGGCTAGGGATTGCCATGATTACCCAGAACCTGGCATTTGTGACCATTTTCATCCTGATCTTCTGGCTTTTTTACGAACGGATCATGTATGCTGAAGAACAATTCTTGAGTAGAAAATTCGGAGATGAGTATAAAGAATGGGCGTCACGCGTACCGGCTTTCATTCCAAGTTTTTCCAAATGGGTACCGAGCAACTCGTCCTTCAGTTTTAAAAATTTATTGAAACGAGAGACGGTTGGAATATTTAATTTGTTCTTGGTCTTCTGGCTCTTCAGCCTGGAATTTAATTTTTTGCGAGGCTCTTCTAACCTTACTCAAGATCCGTGGTTTTGGATCATGATTGTAGTTGGAGTCTTCACTGGAATTATCTGGGTCATACGAAAAAGCACCACCTGGTTACTGGTAGAAGGAAGGTAAGTAGCTTAATCTACCCAGTCCGCAACAAACAGATTGGTATCGCGCGTGCCCTGATTGTTACGATTAGAGGAAAAAATAAGCTTTGTTCCATCTGGTGAAAACATCGGAAAGGAATCAAAAACTTTATCGTACGTGATTTGTTCCAGTCCAGTCCCATCTTCATTGATCATAAAAAGATTAAATTCAAATCCACGAGCGCCTTTGTGATTTGAGCTGAACATAATTTTTTTACCTGAAGGATGATAAAAAGGAGCCCAGTTGGCCTTACCCAGGTTAGTCACCTGACGTAAATCCGTACCATCTACATTACAGGTAAAAATTTCCATTTCCGTTGGAGCAACCAAACCTTGCTTCAGATTATCGAGATATTCTTTTTTCTCTTGCTCATTTTTTGGACGACTGGCGCGAAA
>JBMSPY010000296.1:0-3127 GCA_049423005.1 Cyclobacteriaceae bacterium | reverse complement strand
CCGGCCTGGTGCCAGTGAAGTTACTCTTGAAGAAGAGTTAAACAGGGTGCTACCAGTCATTGAATCCATTCATCGCGCTTTTCCTGAAGTTCCACTATCGGTGGATACCTTTCGGTCGCAAGTTGCCCAGTCCGGATTAGAGGCTGGAGCTTGTCTTGTAAACGATATCACTGCCGGACTAGGGGATCCACAAATGTTTTCCATCGTCGGTAGCCAAAGGGCAGCTATGATTCTCATGCACATGAGAGGAACACCGGCCACTATGGGAACGCTTACGTCTTACGAAAATGTTACAAAAGAAGTGGCCACATTTTTAGAAGCCCGTATCCGGGAAGCTGAAAATGCCGGAATTCATGAAATCATTGTTGACCCTGGTTTTGGGTTCGCCAAAACCGTAGATCAAAATTTTGAGATGCTCCGAAATCTGAGTCATTTCCTGATTTGTGGCAGGCCGGTTCTGGCTGGTTTTTCAAGAAAGTCAATGATCTGGAAGACTCTTGGAACGGATCCGTCACAGGCTCTAAACGGAACTACTGCCCTAAACATGGCCGCCCTAATGAATAAAGCAGGCATCCTCCGGGTTCACGATGTAAAGCCGGCTGTTGAGTGCGTGCGTCTTTTTTGTCATCTGGAAAATTATCCTTAAAGCTGAATTGCTATTTTAGTAGCAAATGAAGATCCGTTATATACTCCTGCTTTTCTATGTTGTAACATGGCTGCAGGTTTTTGGGCAACGGCCAATCCGGCCATCTGATTTTTTAAGCGTTAAATCTGTGAGCGAACCCTCCGTATCACCGGAAGGTAAGTGGGTAGTCTACAGCGTCTCCATCGTTGATTCAGTGAAGGACAAACGTAGGTCAGACTTATGGATGACAAGCTGGGACGGCAAGGAGCATGTTCAATTAACCCATACTCCGGATGGTGAAGACAGTCCAAAATTTTCTCCAGACGGGAAATACATTTCATTCGTTTCAGCACGTGGGGATCTGGATCGTGACCAGATCTGGTTGATGGATCGTCGGGGTGGTGAAGCGAAAAAACTTACAGCTATAAAAGGAGATATTATTTCCTACGACTGGGCACCGGATGGAAAAAAGATTCTGCTGGTTATCAAAAATCTGGAACGCCCCGATTCGCTAAAGGAAAAATCAGAAAATCCAATTGTAATCAACCGCATTCATTTTAAACAAGATAGAGAAGGTTATCGTATTCCACTTTACCGGAATCTTTATCTGTATTCTCTAGAATCTGGAAAATTGGATACACTCACAACAGGAAATTTTGATAATCATTCTCCGGTTTGGAGTCCGGATGGAGCTAAAATAGTTTTTGTCAGCAACCGCACAGCTGACCCTGACCGAAACGATAATGACGATTTATGGCTTATCGAGGCCAGGAAAGGTGCATCCGTTCAACGGTTGACGTCCTGGGCGGGTTACGATCACCGCGCCCGGTGGAGTCCGGATGGAAAAAAGATTGCTTACCAGCGATCATCAGGCACAGGGAATTTTCAGATGTACGAGCACACACAGCTTTGTCTCATGGATGCCGATGGCAGTAACCAAAAAATTCTGACCAGTTCACTTGACCGGGATGTACACCAACACACCTGGAGTAAAGACGGAAAAAAAATATTCTATATCGTTACGGATGATCGTCAGGAATACCTGGGATCACTGGATCTGGAAAGCAATCAATTTTCAAGACTTAAGGATGGAGAGATTGAATTTTCATTGCTAGAATCACACCCAGGTGGTGGGTTATTGGCTATGGCCAGCTTTTATAATTTACCTGATGAATTGTACGCCTTTGAAAGTGGTGAACTTCGTCGGTTGACGCATCATCAAGATGAGTTTACCAAAAGAATTACCTTCTCTAAGCCAAAGGGTTTTACTTCAAAAAGTAAGGATGGTACTTTGGTATCAAACATTCTTTACCTTCCGCCTGGGGTTACGGAAGGTAAAAACTTACCTACGATATTTTTTATACATGGAGGACCCGTTGGTCAGGACACGTACGGATTTGATATGTCCAGACAATTACTAGCTGCAAAAGGTTATGCGGTGGTAGCAGTGAATTACAGAGGTAGCAACGGACGTGGAGATGCCTATACCAAAGCCATTTGGTCAGACTGGGGCAATAAAGAAGTGATGGATATTTTTGGAGCGGTTGATCAGGTCGTAAAAGACGGTATCGCTGATCCCAACCGTTTGGGAATTGGAGGCTGGAGTTATGGGGGTATTTTAACGAATTATTGCATCGCCAGTGATCCCTTACGGTTTAAGGCTGCAGCCAGTGGGGCAGGGAGTGCTATGCAACTTTCCTTATTTGGGGTTGACCAATACATTACTCAATTTGAAAACGAAATTGGGCTACCCTGGAAGTCGCTCGATAAGTATCTAAAGCTATCTTACCCTTTTCTAAAAGCGGACCGGATCAAAACACCCACCTTATTTATGACCGGTGAAAAAGATTTTAATGTACCGGCTATTGGAAGTGAGCAAATGTATCAGGCTCTCCGGATTCAGGGAATACCAACAGAGTTGATTGTTTATCCAAATATGTATCACAGCATATCGTTGCCCAGCTACCAGGTTGATCGCTTTACCCGGTATTACGATTGGGTTGGAAAATACCTTAACGAACTTGGATCAACGCAAATCAAAACCAACAGATAACCAACTGAAATTTTGATACTGGCTTTCACCATTGGATTTTTAGAAATCAGCTGGACTAATCTGATAGATGTTTCACTGGTTGCCATTCTGCTCTATCAGGTGTACAAGTTGTTAAAAGGCAGTATCGCCATGAATATCTTTTTTGGTATTCTGGCTCTGTACCTAATTTACCTTTTGGTGAAGGCGCTTCAGATGGAGCTGCTGGCCACCATTCTTGGCCAATTTATGGGCGTAGGTGTTTTGGCTATGATCATTCTGTTTCAACCGGAGTTAAGGAAATTTTTACTACTGATCGGAAGAACGACCGATCTCAATAAGGAGGGATTTATTAAATCATTTACCCGGTGGGGAGAGCGGTTGGAATCAGAGTCAGAGGTACAGGAGGTGATGGAGGCCACCAAAACATTAAAGGCTACACGCACTGGAGCACTGGTTGTTTTTTCCAGAGA
>JBMSPY010000295.1:0-3130 GCA_049423005.1 Cyclobacteriaceae bacterium | reverse complement strand
GTGCATATCACACCGGAAGCTTCTGAAGGTGGATTGATTGCCCTTGTAGAGGATGGTGATACCATCGAGATTGATGTCCGGAAACGTAAGATCAGCCTACTGGTGGACGAAAAAAATCTGGCTATCCGGAGATCCCACTTTAAAAGTCCTGCACCTTCGGTAAACTCCGGGGTTCTTTACAAATATTCTAAACAAGTTAAATCTGCTGCTGATGGATGCGTTACTGACGAAGACTGAGATTAAAGATCCACAGCCTGTTAAAAAACAAGTGACTGGTGCAGAGGCGTTGCTTCAGTGCCTGGTTGAAGAGCATGTCCGAACCATTTTCGGTTATCCGGGCGGAGCAATTATGCCTGTTTATGATGCACTTTATCATTATGCGGATAAGTTGGATCATATTCTAGTGCGGCATGAACAAGGGGCCATACATGCTGCTCAGGGTTTTGCCCGTGCATCCGGTAAAACGGGAGTGGTGTTTGCCACATCCGGACCCGGTGCAACCAATTTAATCACCGGTTTGGCCGATGCACTTATTGATTCCACACCGTTGGTGTGTATTACCGGACAAGTTTTTGCACATCTGCTGGGGACAGATGCTTTTCAGGAGACCGATGTTGTGAATACAACTATCCCCGTAACCAAATGGAATATTCAGGTGGCTGAGGCAAAGGATATTCCTGCTGCAATTGCTAAGGCTTTTTACATTGCGCGTACCGGACGACCTGGTCCAGTTCTGATCGACATCACTAAAAACGCTCAAAACGAAAAAATTGAAGCGTTTGAATATCAGCCTTGTCACTCAATCAAAACCTACAGACCTAAACCTCAGCTCAACCTGGATCAGATTCGGGAAGCTGCGGCCATAATTCATACAGCTCGGAAACCTTACCTTCTCGCAGGTCAGGGTGTTATTCTTTCTGGTGCGACACAAGAACTTATTGCCTTTTCTGAAAAAACCGGAATCCCGGTAGCTTCAACACTCCTCGGTTTGGGCGCATTTCCAACCGACCATCCAAACTATGCTGGTTACCTGGGTATGCATGGTAATTATGCGCCAAATATATTGACCAACGAGTGCGATGTATTGATTGCTGTAGGTATGCGTTTTGATGACCGTGTTACTGGTAATGTTTCCAAGTATGCACGTCAGGCAAGGATTATTCACATAGACATTGACAAGGCTGAAATCAATAAGATCATAAAAGTAGAAGCTTACGTACATGCCGATGCAAAGGAAGCTTTACTTGCGTTGACTGAGCAGTGTGCGTCAGGAAGTTTTCCGGAGTGGATCTCAGAATTTTCCAGATTGAATACGTTGGAATACGACAAGGTCATTCATAAGGAGTTTCATGGTGATGGGGAGTTGCGGATGGCGGAGGTTATCCATCGTCTTTCGGGTATTACCGATGGAAGGGCCATTGTGGTTACAGACGTTGGCCAGCATCAGATGATCACCTCACGCTATTTGAAATTACGGGATCCAAGAACCCATATTACATCTGGTGGAGCAGGTACGATGGGATTTGCCCTTCCGGCTGCAATGGGTGCGGCTTTAGCTGTTCCAGAGAGACAAGTTGTTGCTGTAATCGGTGACGGAGGATATCAAATGACTATACAGGAATTGGGTACGATTATGCAGTACCAAATTCCAGTTAAAATTTTGGTACTCAATAATAACTTTCTCGGAATGGTACGGCAGTGGCAGCAACTGTTTCATGGTAAACGTTATTCCTTTACCGAAATGCAAAACCCTGACTTCATTAAATTGGCATCAGCCTATGGTATTGCGGCCAAGAAAGTAACGCAACGTGAGGAGCTTCAGCCTGCCCTTGAAGAGTTCCTGAGTTCTACAACAAGTTATTTCCTCGAGGTAGTGGTCGGTCGGGAGGATAACGTATTCCCCATGGTGCCGGCCGGAGCAGGAGTAAGTGAGGTTTTGCTGGAGGCGCCCCAATCCTGAGAAAATCTATCTGCACATGAAAGAAGAGTTCACATTAGAAATTCAGGCTGAAAATAATTTTTCGGTGCTCAACCGTATAATCAATATTTTGAATCGTCGCCGTGTACGAATCAAGCGAATGATGGCGCATGAGAATGAGCAAGACTTCAAAAGAGGCGGGGTGATTATGCTTCTGTTCACCACTCCGGATATGATGGATCGGGTTACCGATCAGTTGGAAAAACTTATTGAAGTGGACCTTGTAAAATATCAAAAAGGTAACAATAGGTATTACGAATTAAGCGAGGAGATTGCAGATATCAGTTAAAAGAAATCATACTTTAAACACTAACCTTAGAACTAAACAATTACTTATGGCACAGATCAATTTTGGCGGAACGATGGAGGAGGTGGTAACACGTGAAGAATTTCCAATGAGCAAGGCACTTGATACGCTGAAGAACGAAACCATTGCTGTTATCGGTTATGGTGTTCAGGGTCCGGCTCAGGCATTAAATATGCGGGACAATGGATTTAAAATTATTGTAGGACAACGGAAGGGAACAAAGACCTGGAATAAAGCCATTGAACACGGCTGGGTGCCCGGAGAAACGCTTTTCGAAGTTGAGGAGGCTGCTCGTCGCGGAACCATCATTCAGTTTTTACTTTCTGATGCCGGACAAATCGAACTGTGGCCAACTGTAAAACCTCACCTCACAGCAGGTAAGGCTCTTTATTTTTCCCATGGCTTTGGCATAACTTTTAAAGAACAAACGGGCATCATTCCCCCTGCTGACATTGATGTAATCCTTGCTGCACCTAAGGGGTCTGGGACATCTGTACGCCGATTGTTCTTACAGGGAAAAGGGATTAATTCCAGTTATGCTGTTTATCAGGATGCTACTGGCAATGCAGCTCAACGCGCAATTGCAATCGGTATTGGAATAGGATCCGGTTATTTATTCAAAACGGACTTTAAGAAGGAGGTTTATTCAGATCTAACCGGAGAGCATGGCACCCTTATGGGGGCGATTGCCGGAATTTTTGAGGCGCAATACGAGGTGTTGCGCTCCAAAGGCCACACACCTTCAGAGGCCTTTAATGAAACGGTAGAGGAGTTGACGCAAAGCTTAATGCCGCTTGTTGCAGAAAACGGAATGGATTGGATGTATGCCAACTGTTCGACTACTG
>JBMSPY010000294.1:0-3150 GCA_049423005.1 Cyclobacteriaceae bacterium | reverse complement strand
CGAATTCTGAGGCGTTTAGGTTCACGGAAAGTCAGGGAATTATCCATGGAGCGGTTGTTATCTGTGATAACCAGTATGCTGGACGAGGTCAGGCCGGAAATACCTGGCTTTCTGCCCCTGGAGAAAACCTGACCTTCTCCTTAATCCTGGAGGACCCCATTAGCCCGGACCGCCAGTTTTTCCTTACTATTTTCCTAACTGTCGCCTTGGCCAAAACCCTCAGCCATATCTCCGGAACAGCTGTTCAAGTTAAATGGCCTAATGATTTGATTGTCAATGGTAAAAAAATAGGAGGTATTCTTATTGAAAATGCAGTTCAAGGAAGCAGAATTCGTTACTCTGTTTTAGGAATAGGATTGAATATCAATCAGACTTCGTTTGGGGAATTGCCCGCTACCTCACTCGCGTTACTAACTGCTAAGTCTTTTAACCTGCAAGAAATTTTCGACACACTCCTCGTTTCGATTGAACATGAATTTGAGCGAATGAAGTCTGGTCTGCACCTTCAGTTGAAGGAGGAATGGTTGAAGCTCCTCTATCTTCGAGGCATTTCCCATTCTTTTAAAACACCAGAAGGATCATTCCAGGGTGTTGTTGAAGGGATTGATGATCATGGTCGGCTTATTGTGGCAGATGGACAAGAGTTCAGAGTATTTAATTTTAAAGAAATAATTTTTTAATCGTGGATTTTAACAAACCAGCACCCATCATCATTGCTTGTCCCAACCGAATGTCGGAATATCTTGCCGAAGAAGTTCGGGAGCTTGGCTACGAACCAAATCGGGTTTTTAAGACGGGAGTAGAAGTTAATGGAACGCTAAAGGATTGTATTCGTTTTAATTTAAACCTGAGGTGTGCGACTCAGGTTCGTTATTCCCTTCGTGCCTTTCGGGCTAACAATCCTGATGAGGTGTATCGCGAAGTAAACAAAATGCCATGGGAAGAAATTATTCCATTAAAGGGTTCCTTCTCCGTCAGTAACAGTGCGGATCATTTTACGCTCAACAACACGATGTTTATCAATGTCCGTGTAAAGGATGCTATTGTTGATCGTTTCCGTGACAAGCTTGGCCAAAGACCGGATTCAGGAAAAGATTCCGGTGGTGTTGCTGTTCATTTGCATTGGAAGGAAGATCATGCAGAAGTATTTCTGGATACCTCCGGAGAAGTTATTTCCCGTCATGGTTACCGCCGAATTCCTGGTAAAGCACCCATGCAGGAAAGTCTTGCCGCGGCACTGATTCGTGCCACCGTTTGGGATCGAGCTACACCTTTTATAAATCCTATGTGTGGTTCGGGTACGCTGGCCATTGAGGCAGCTTTGTTGGCAACGGGTCGTAAACCTGGTCTGTTAAAGAGAGACTATTCCTTTTGTCATCTTCAGGATTTCATTCCTAGTGATTTGGATTTCTATCGTAATGAAGTGGAACGCGACGTCCAAAATCCAACAGGTGCTTTTAAAATTATTGCTTCCGATATTCGGAGCGGCGCGGTTGAAGATGCACGCGAAAATGCACGCTTTGCAGGCGTCGAAGACCTCATTGAATTCCATTGTTGTGATTACCGTGAAACGCCTTTGCCTCCATCACCAGGAGTGGTGGTGTTGAATCCGGAATACGGGGAACGTATGGGTGAGCTCGAACAACTGAAGCAAGTCTATGGCGAGATCGGAGACTTTTTTAAACAAAAGTGCGGCGGCTACTTTGGCTACGTGTTCACCGGTAACTTGGAACTTTCCAAGTCTGTAGGTTTAAAGCCTAAACGTCGCATAGAATTTTACTCGGCTCAACTGGATTGTCGATTTTTGGAATTCGAGTTGTATTCGGGTACCCGCCGTATACCCAAACCTATTGAGGGCTTGTCCTGAACGAGTTATTCAGGCCCATTTACCGTTCAAAACCACTTTTTTGGCTTCTGCCAAATTGTAGCCCTGATACCGGCTGACAGAAGTGCGGCATTCCTATATTTAGCCGTTCAAAACCAAATGCTATGTCTAAATTTTTAACCCTTATTACCCTTTGCTTCCTCATCCTGACACAGGCTGTGGCTCAGCAATTGAATATGGATAAGCTCAAGGGCATCAAGCCCAGGAGCATCGGCCCAGCCGGTATGAGTGGTAGAATCACTGCCATCGATGCTGTGGTATCCAACCGAAACATCATCTACGCCGGATCAGCATCCGGAGGATTGTGGAAAACAACCAATACAGGAATTACCTGGGAACCAATTTTCGATAAAGAGACAATCCTATCTATCGGAGCAGTAGCCATTCAACAGGACAACCCTTCTGTGGTTTGGGTGGGTACTGGTGAGGGTAATCCCCGGAATAGTCTCAACAGCGGTGGAGGTATTTATAAATCACTTGATGCCGGTAAAACCTGGAAGAAGGTTGGCTTGGAAAAAACACGAAACATACACCGCATACTGATTGACCCCAAAAATCCAAATACGGTTTATGTAGGTTCCATTGGTTCTCCCTGGTATGATCACCAAGACAGGGGTGTTTACAAAACCACCGATGGAGGTCAAACCTGGGAACGCATTCTGTACGTGAACGAGCGTACCGGCACGGGCGAAATGGTGATGGATCCCAACAATCCCAATAAACTATATGTTTCGATGTGGGAGCATCGTAGACAGCCATGGACATTCACATCTGGCGGCCCTTCCTCTGGTCTTTATGTGACTCACGACGGAGGTAAAAACTGGAAAAAGCTCGGTGCCAAAGAGGGTCTTCCTGAAGGTGATCTGGGTCGGATGGGCCTGGCTATTGCACGGAGTAAGTCAGAAGTCGTTTATGCCCTTATTGAGTCAAAAAAGAATGCTCTTTACCGTTCTATCGACGGTGGCTTTAAGTGGGAGATGGTTAACGATAAGGCAAACGAAATTGGTGACCGACCATTCTATTATTATGAGATTTATGTTGATCCTAAAAATGAAAATAGGGTGTATTCCATTTTCTCTGGTTTAAACATCAGTGAAGATGGCGGAAAATCTTTCCGTACACTGCTATCACCCATGGCTGGAGTTCATCCAGACCACCATGCCTGGTGGATAGACCCGAATGATCCCAATTTCCTTATTAATGGTAATGATGGAGGCCTGAATATTTCTCAGGACATGGGTAGGTCCTGGCGATTTGCAGAAAAT
>JBMSPY010000293.1:0-3151 GCA_049423005.1 Cyclobacteriaceae bacterium | reverse complement strand
ACAGTTTCAATTCGGCCTGCAAAATTATTCAGGAATTATGGTTTTAAATGGTTAATTACTCAATTTGGGGTATGTCTTCGCAAAAGAGACGACTAAAACCCTAATAATTACCGCCAAATGTCATCAGAAAGGCCAACACCCCTGTTTCTGGATCTTAGTAAAAGAACGGGTTTCCTCCTGGTATGTCTGGTGGCTCTGTTGCTGTTGTTTGTAAAAAAATCATTCATAGAAGATGAAACGGCTGCATTTGAATTTTTATCCGGAACTCCGGAAGGGTCCATTCTTACTTTGCGCAGTACACTTCAATACATCAGCATTCCGCTTGTTTATGGATGGAAAATTCTGGTCCTCTCATTCGTGGTTTGGGTAGGGTGTTTTTCCTTCGGATACAGGGTTACATACAGCCAGTGCTGGCAAATTGTCACCGCTGCGGAGTTTGCAATTTTTGTTCCAGAGGTGGTGAAAATAGTATGGTTCATGGCCGTCGAAACAGACCCTGTATTTTATAGAATCAATGCCTTTTATCCATTATCAGCCATGGGCTTCTTTGATTACACCCAGGTTCCTGATCGCTATCATTATCCTCTTAAGTCACTCAATCTTTTCGAATTGCTTTACGGGTATATGCTTGTAACAGGAATCATGCATTTCACCAAAAAAGGATTTCGGGAGGCCGTCACCGTTGTCTTGATGACCTATTTGCCAATCTTTTTACTTTGGCTGGGTTTTTATATGATCGTGTACAAATAGACCAGGGTAGGTCAGTCCATCTGACCCGCAGAAAATCTGTATTTTCGCCCCCTGTTCAGTAATAATTTTTTACGGACTGTTAATTTCCATTCAATGAGTTTCAATAAGATCAATAATCTTACCGGTTGGAGCGTATTTACCATTTCCCTGGTCACCTATATTCTGACCCTTGAGGAAACGGCCAGCTACTGGGATTGCGGTGAGTTCATCGCTGTATCCTATAAACTAATGGTGCCTCACCCTCCTGGCGCGCCTTTCTTTCTCCTCCTTGGAAGATTGTTTTCATTTTTTGCCATGGGCGATGTTACACAGGTAGCCTTTTGGATCAATATGCTGAGCGCACTGAGCAGTGCCTTCACCATTCTTTTTCTTTTATGGTCTATCGTGCTTTTCGGTCGCAAAATGGTAGGCATTCAAAAAGACAGCGAAGTGACCATGGAAAAAACCTGGAGCCTTATGGGAGCAGGTTTGATTGGATCTCTTGCATATACCTTCTCCGACTCCTTTTGGTTTTCAGCCGTAGAAGCAGAGGTTTATGCCATGTCTTCCTTCTTTACTGCATTTGTTGTTTGGGCCATGTTGAAGTGGGATACCATTGAAGATGAAAGCAGAGCGAACCGATGGCTCATCCTTATTTTCTACATGATGGGTTTATCCATCGGAGTGCACATGCTTAACCTTGTGGCAATACCTGCTCTGGCACTGATCTATTATTTCCGCAAATACAAACCAACTCCAATCGGAGTCATCAGCACACTGGCACTTGGCGGTTTTATGGTGGTGTTCATCGCAGAAATCATTGTACCCGGGTTACCCGGAATTGCAGGGAATTTTGAATTGTTCTTTGTCAACAACCTGGGAATGTTTTTCGGATCCGGGGCACTTGTTTTTCTCTTGATTCTTAGCGGCGGATTGTTCTGGGGAATTCAGTATTCCCAAAAGCAAGCCAAACCTATACTCAATACCTTCCTGTTGTCTACTGCTTTCATCCTGATCGGCTATGCCAGTTACGGAACGATTATCATCCGGTCTAACTATGATACACCCATCAATGAAAATGCTCCAAAAGATGTGATGTCATTCGTTCGCTACCTGAAGCGCGAGCAGTATGGCAGCAGACCATTGGCATTCGGTCAATATTTCACTTCACAGTTGGTCGATTTCAAAGAAGGGGGCTTTAACTACAAAAAGGGTAAAGACAGGTATGAGCCTGCAGATAAAAAAATGGAGTATGTCTATGACGACAACCATTTATTACCCCGAATGTGGAACAGCGACTACGCCCAGTCCTACATGGATATCATGGACCTACGCGAAGGCGAGAAGCCAACCTTCAGTCAGAATATCGCTTATCTGTTTAAGCATCAGATTGGCACCATGTATGGAAGATACTTTATGTGGAATTTTTCTGGTCGCGAAAGTGATGAGCCGGGTGCAAACTGGCTTCGTCCCTCACAATGGAGTGAAGCCCTTCCGGATATTCTCGCCGAAAACAGAGGCAGAAATAATTTTTACATGATTCCTTTTTTCCTTGGCCTGTTAGGAATGTATTTCCAGGCTGTCAAGGATTCAAAAAATTTCTCGGTAGTTGGTTTGCTGTTCGTCATGCTCGGAGTGGCAATCGTCGTTTATTTGAATTCTCCTCCCGAGGAGCCTCGTGAACGTGATTATATCTATGCCGGATCATATTACGCTTTCTGCTTTTGGATTGGATTTGCTGTAATTGGTTTATCAGAAGTCATTCAAAAAATTATTAAAAACAGCAGGCTCTCGGCCACCATTGCCACATTGGTTTGCCTGGCCGCTCCTGTGGTGATGGCAAAAGAAGGCTGGGACGACCATGATCGTTCTAACCGGCTGTTCTCCGTTGACTCTGCTAAAAATTACCTGAACAGCTGCGCACCAAACGGAGTATTATTCACCGGAGGTGATAATGATACCTTCCCACTTTGGTATGCACAGGACGTAGAAAATGTTCGGACTGATGTCCGTGTCCTCGTACTGAGTTATTACAACACTGACTGGTACATCGAACAATCAATGATGAAGTTTTATGAATCAGAGCCTCTTCCCTATTCATTATCGCTCGATAAGTATACCCAGGGAGGACCGAATGATTATCTGCGCTATCAAAATCTGAATATTCCTTCTTTTGATCTGGAAGAATTTCTGACCATCCTCAAGAGTTCATCGAAACTGGAGATTGAAGGCACCAGCATTATTCCAAGTAAGGTGTTAACGCTACCCGTTGATAAGGAAGCAGTTTTGGCAAGCGGAATTATTCCTAAAGGAATGGAGAGCCTGGTGGTTGATCAGATGGAATTCAAAATCAAGGGTAATGCTCTTGAGAAAAAAGATCTTGCGATCCACTTCGCGATGTGTGATGTGGAAATTTTTGATT
>JBMSPY010000292.1:0-3168 GCA_049423005.1 Cyclobacteriaceae bacterium | reverse complement strand
CCTGCCCCATTCAAAATGGGATATCAATAAATTTTCTTCAAACAGAATTTTCCGTCCGGAGGCTAAAGGGAAGCCTTTGAATTTCATGACATGCCGGAACCGCTGAGGATTAAAAAGAAATCCTTCGGATGAACTAAAATCTCTCAGATCCACCTGACGAGGGCTTAATTGAACCTCCAGTCGATTGGCGTAATCGGGCTCATACTTACGATAGGCTAGCGGATGGTTTGACGAAGGCTTAAATCGCTCAAATCCAACAATATTCACTACCCCTCCCTTTTGTTCAAACTCCTCTTGAAAATGATGCATGAGCTCCATGAAGGTATGGTCGAGCATAATGGCTTCGTGAAAATCAAGAGTAATTTTTTTTGAGGAAGAAACAGAGAGAAACATCTTCTTAAAGCCAAGGATGTTCGAGAAAATAGCCGCTTCCAAAATCTTTATTTTAACCTGATCACCGGCGTGCTCCATTCGATAGTGAGCTTTGAACAAACTTTTAATCGGAGCCCCATTGAGTATATGGAAGATAAATTTAGTGGCAATACCAGCGCCCACGCCAAGTAATAAATCAGTAGCTAACGTGACAATGATGGTTATTATAAAAATGACCAGTTGCTCGGATCCTATTTTATAAACTTTGAAAAATTCATTGGGACTAGCCAAGCGGTATCCTACTGCAATAAGCAGAGCAGCTAAGGCCGTATTCGGAATCATTTCAATTACCGGGATAAAGAGCAGCATAGCCATTAGTAGGAACAAACCATGAAAAAAGTTTGACCAGCGCGTTCGGCCGCCAAAACTTACGTTGGCCGAACTTCGGGCGACTTCGGAGATCATCGGTAAACCACCTAATAAACCAGAAGCAGCATTGCCAATTCCTATCGCCACTAAATCTTTATTAGGATGCGAAGGGCGGTGCCAGGGATCAAGACCATCGATCGCCTTTACGGTAAGCAGAGATTCCAAACTGGAAACAAAAAGAAACATCAGCACATACTTCCAAAAGACAAACTCACCGATGTAAGAGAAGTCTGCATTTAGTCCAACACCGCCCCAGAAATCTCCAATCTTTACCATGTCAAACGCAGGCTCGGTATGCTCAAAATCCATTAGCCACGCCAAGGGGATGGTAACCGCCAGTACATACATTGGTGCTGGGATTTTTCGGATTAGTCTGGATTTTACTAACGGCAAACCAAAAATGATTACCAAGCTTATTAAGCCCAACATGGTAACACGTGGGTCTTCATGCCGTATAGAATCCGGAATCATAGCAAATAGTTCCAACGGCTCTAATCCTTTTAGAGTAGCCGGATCGATTCCCAGTAGCACATGGATTTGTTTGGAAAAAATAATCAGGCCGATAGCCGCAAGCATCCCATGAACGGCAGAGTGCGGAAAAAAGTCACTAAGAGATCCAATCTTCAAGGCACCAAGTAAAATCTGAATGATAGAAGCTACGAAAATGGCTCCAAGTGCTAACTGCCAACCTTGAGTACCACCTCCCATTTCCATTACAGCCCCTGCCGATATGGTTATTAATCCAGCGGCAGGACCTTTAATGGTAAGTTTGGAGCCCGCAAAAAAAGTAACCAATAAGCCGCCAATCATAGCTGTAAGTACTCCCATAGCTGGAGGAAACTCACTGGCCTTAGCAATACCTAGACTCAACGGTAGTGCTAACAGAAATACAAGAAATCCGGAAAGCATATCAGCTTTCCAATTTTGTTTGAGTCCGGCTAAACCATCGGCCGGAAGCGTTGTTGAATTCATAGCATTAATTTGATGTGAGAAAAATAATTCACCGAAAACCATCGTATGCAGTTTTCGGAAGGCACCGTAATGCCCAACATCAGATTAAAAGTGAACCGTGAGTTTTATAAAATGGAATCGCACCAACGGACCTATCGAGGTGCGCAGAAAAGTTTTTACTGGAAGAAACATTTCGTGAAGCCTGAAGTAAGGCAGAATGATTTCGAGATTCATCTAAATGAAGCTCAATTTTATACCCTTGATTTCCTTCCTCCTCAGTTTCAAAGGATTCTTCAAAAAGACAATTAAAAGAATAGCCCAATTGCGAACCGTCCGAAACAAAATCCTGATGATCGGTTGGAGCACGCTCCAGGGTAATTCCTGATACTACCTCTACAGTGAAAAGGCAAACGAAAAAGACAATCAGAAGTCTGGACAAGCCCTTATTCATTTGTACAAAATTCATACATAAAAGGGATTCAGCCAAATTTTTTCACTTAACCTTCATCAGTGGCATCCAGAATGTTTATTCGGAGGTTATCAGGTTTTGAAATCTTTAGCTTACCTCCTATCTCAACTATTTTCCAACGTGATTTTTTAAAAATTGAATGGCTAAAGCATAACCCTCCACGCCCAATCCAGAAATCATACCCAGGCATTTAGAGGTTATCAAACTTTTATGCCGGAAATCTTCACGGGCATAAATATTACTAATGTGAACTTCAACAACTGGTACCCCGGCCGCCGGTATGGCATCGTGAATGGCTACAGAGGTATGGGTATACCCTCCGGCATTCAAAACAATACCATCTACCTTTCCCCGACATTCCTGAATCCGGGTTACCAAATCACCCTCCAGATTCGACTGAAAATAATTCAGATCTACATCGGAAAATCTGGACTTTAACTTCTTCATGAAATCCTCAAAACTGGTTGTTCCATAAATGGAGGGCTCGCGTGAACCCAACAAATTAAGATTGGGACCATTGATGATCTGGATTTTCATAGTTGAAAGGATAATGAAACAAAGTTAAAGTTTGTCACTTGAAAAAAGTATACTTGTACAGATTCATTTGATCCATCAGATTGAGCTGGGAAACGTACATTAAAGGATTTCGAAATTACCTGAAACTGGAACGATCGCTTTCGGAAAACTCGATTATGGCTTACCTGAGAGACGTTCGAAAATTGGAGCGATTTTTTGAACTCAAAAAAAAGAATCTGCCCCCTGGTGCCGTAACTACTCAGCACCTGAAAGATTTTTTAGAATACTTGAACGAGCTGGGCATGAGTGCCTACAGTCAAGCCAGAATCATTTCAGGACTCCGTGGATTTTTCAATTACCTCCTTGGTGAAGAACTGATTCAAACCGATCCATCCGAGCTAATTGAAGGTCCACGGCTAGGAAGAAAATTG